>NZ_JAHBDI010000001.1:0-187573 GCF_019956275.1 Pseudomonas sp. GL-RE-26 | reverse complement strand
GTCTTCACGCAGCACTTCGAGCATCGAAGAACGGGTCATCCGCGCGATCACTGCCAGCGGAATGGTGCCGAGCACGATGGCCGGCAGGATCAGGTGGTGCAGGGCGTCGAAGAAGGCGTCCGGCTCGTTGGCCAGCAGGGTGTCGATCAGCATGAAGCCGGTGCGTGGCTCGATGTCGTAGAGCAGGTCGATACGCCCGGAAACCGGGGTCCAGCCCAGGCTCACCGAGAAGAACATGATCAGGATCAGGCCCCACCAGAAGATCGGCATCGAGTATCCCGCCAGGGAGACCCCCATCACCCCATGGTCGAACAGGGACCCTCGCTTGAGTGCCGCGATCACTCCGGCCAAGAGGCCCAGGACACCGGCGAACAACAGCGCGGCCGAGGACAGTTCCAGGGTCGCGGGGAACAGGGAGGTGAATTCGCTCCACACGCTTTCACGGGTACGCAGGGATTCCCCGAGATCGCCGTGGGCCAGTTTGCCGATGTAATCCAGGTACTGGGCATACAGGGGTTTGTTCAGACCTAGGCGTTCCATTGCCTGAACGTGCATTTCGGGATCGACCCTACGTTCTCCCATCATGACTTCTACGGGGTCGCCCGGGATCATGCGAATCAACGCGAAAGTCAGCAGGGTGATGCCGAAGAACGTGGGGATCAACAACCCCAGTCGGCGGGCAATAAAACTCAGCATTTGGGCTTATCACTCCTTATTATTTTTGTGGTGAGAAAGTCCTCGTCGGTCTGGCGCCGGCTCGAGGAAGGCGAGGGGGGGCCGCTTGCCGGCCCCTGTCGATCATTGTTCGTTGTAGACGCCGTAGAAGCTGCTGAGTCCGAAGGGACTGATCTGGAAGTCCTGCACACTGGTGCGCATCGGCTGGTAGACCGTGGAGTGGGCGATCGGGGTCATCGGCACCTGCGCTTTGAGGACATGCTGCGCTTCTTTGTACAGCGCGGTGCGCTTTTCCACATCGGCGGTGGCCTCGGCGGCCTTCACCAGTTTGTCGTAGCCAGCATCGCACCACTTGGAGAAGTTGTTGCCGTTGACCGCGTTACAGGTGTAGAGGGTGCCCAGCCAGTTGTCCGGGTCACCGTTGTCACCAGTGAAGCCGATCAGCATGGCGTCGTGCTCGCCGGCGTGGCCGCGCTTGATGTACTCGCCCCATTCGTAGCTGACGATGTTGGCCTTGATGCCGATTTTGGCCCAGTCGGCCTGGAGCATTTCGGCCATCAGCTTGGCGTTGGGGTTGTAGGGGCGCTGCACCGGCATGGCCCAGAGGGTGATTTCTGTGCCTTCTTTCACGCCTGCAGCCTTCAGCAGCGCCTTGGCTTTTTCCGGGTTGTAGCCGGCGTCCTTGATGGTCTCGTCGTAGGACCATTGGGTCGGCGGCAGGCCGTTGACGGCCAACTGGCCGGCGCCCTGGTAAACGGCGTCGATGATGGCTTTCTTGTTTACCGCCATGTCTAGCGCCTGGCGTACTTCGAGCTTGTCGAACGGCTTGCGGGTGAAGTTGTAGGCGATGTAGCCAAGGTTGAAGCCTGGTTGACTAGGCATCTTGATGTTCTTGTCTTCCTGCAGCGGCTTGATATCGGCCGGGCGCGGGAAGGAGGTGATCTGGCATTCGTTCTTTTTCAGCTTTTGCATGCGCACCGAGGCGTCGGTGGTGATGGCGAAGATCAGATTGTCGATCTTCACGTCTTCAGGCTTCCAGTAATCCTTGTTGCCCTTGTAGCGAATCTGGGCGTCTTTCTGGTACTTGCTGAACACGAACGGGCCAGTGCCGATCGGCTTTTGGTTGATGTCCTGGGCCTTGCCTTCCTTGAGCAACTGGTCGGTGTATTCGGCCGACTGGATCGAGGCGAAGCTCATGGCCAGGTTCTGGATGAAGGCTGCGTCGACACCCTTGAGGGTGAACTTGACGGTATGGTCGTCGACTTTTTCGACCTTGGTGATGTTTTCGTTCATCCCCATGTCGGTGAAGTAGGGGAATTCGGTGGGGTAGGCCTTGCGGAACGGCATGTCCTTGTCGAGCATGCGGTTGAAGGTGAACAGCACGTCGTCGGCGTTGAAGTCGCGGGTCGGCTTGAAGTAGTCGGTGGTGTGGAACTTGACCCCGTCACGCAGGTGGAAGGTGTAGGTCAGACCATCGGGAGAAACGTCCCAGCTGGTTGCCAGGCCCGGGATGACCTTGGTGCCGCCACGTTCGAACTGCGAGAGACGGTTGAATACGGTTTCGGCTGAGGCGTCGAAGTCGGTCCCCGTGGTGTATTGGCCTGGGTCGAAGCCAGCCGGGCTGCCTTCGGAGCAGAACACCAGGTTGCTGGCGGCGTGGGTGAGGCCGGAACCGAGGATCAGGCCGGCGGCGATCATGGTCTTGAGCGTGGTTTTTTTGCGCATGCGAACCTCATTGTTGTTATTTTTGAGGGCGGCAGATCAGGTAGACCATTCCTGGGGGGATGCACCTGACCCTGCGGCTTTATGGGCGGTAGGCTGCCCGTTATTTACGAGCAGGCAGCCGAAGGCCGTCGTCATGGCTCGGGCGGTAGCGCTGAAGGGAAGAGGGGTGCTCGCGCCGCCGTCGGCCGAGGCAAAAATTAAGTCAATCTAAAATTAATTTCAACTTAAATTCAGTGTTACTTACTTTTTGAAGGCGGCCGATCAGGCCGTGGGGTGATCGTCGAGCAGGCCCCCCATGGTGGTAACGACCAGCACTTCGGCAACTTCGTCGCCAGAATTGGCAATGGAATGCTGCTTGGTGGAGTCGAAATGCACCGATCCCCCCGGGCCGAGCGGGTAGGTGTGGCCTTCGATGGTGTAGACGATGTGCCCGGAGAGCACATAGGTAAACTCTGCGCCTTCGTGGGAGATGAGCTCGGACTGGTAGCCCACCGCCATGGTCATCTTCATCGCGTTGATCAGGTTGCCGGGGAAGTTGCTGGACAGGCGCTCGTAGACCAGTGGCTGGCTGCCGATGGAGTACCGTACGCGCTGGCCCTGGTGGGAGTCGGGCTGGGGCTGGGCGGGCTGGTCGAACAGGGTGTTGAGCGGAATGCCCAAGGCATTTGCGATTCTCGCCAGCGAGGAGATGGACACGCCAGTGAGGTTACGCTCCGCCTGCGACAGGAAGCTGGCTGTGAGGCCTGTTTCAGTGGCGACTTGGTTCAGGGTCTTGTTGGCGGCACGGCGGTAGCGGCGCAGCCGTTCCCCGATCTGTTCTGCGGTCATTGGCGTGGCTCGTGTTCTGAAAGGCGCCAGTATAGCGGGCAGCGCATTGTCGAAAAGGCTTTTCGCCTGATTGAAATTAAGTGGAGCTGAAAATACGTATTGACGCATTTTTAAGTCAGGCTTAAATTTCGAGCACTGCAACATAACTCAGGAGAATGAGATGACAGTGGGTGTAGGTGGCAAAACTCCGGAACAGGCGCTGGCCGGCCTGGCGAAGATGACCGCGGGCATGCAGCCCATCGGCCTCGACGAATACCAGTCACGCATTGCCAAGGCCCAGGGCCTGATGCGAGAGCAGGGCATCGCCGCCCTCTACCTGAACGCTGGCAGCAACCTGTACTACTTCACTGGGGTGAAGTGGAGCCCGAGCGAACGCATGGTCGGCGCCGTGCTGCCCGCCAACGGCCCGCTGGCCTATATCGCCCCGGCATTCGAAGAGGGCACCATCCGTGACTTCCGCGAGGTGGATGGGGTTATCCATGGTTGGCATGAGCATGAGAGTCCCTACCGCCTGCTGCTCGACATGCTCGCTGGAATGGGCATCGCCGCCAACGCAGTGGTGGGACTGTGCCCATCCCTGGCGTTCTTCATGTTCGACGCAATCCGCCGCCTCGGATCGGGCTTCGAGTTCGTAGACGCTTCTTGCGTGATAAACCTGTGTCGCTATCACAAGTCCGCTACAGAATTGGCGCTGATGCAGCGCGCCAAAGACATGACCTTGCAAGTGCAAAAGGCTGCCGCCAGCATCTTGCGCGCAGGCATCAGCACCACCGAGGTTGCCGAGTTCATCCGCGAGGCACACCGCAAGGTGGGCGCGCCGGGTTCGACCTTCTGCATCGTGCTGTTCGGCGAGGCCAGCGCCTTTCCCCATGGGGTGAAGCACGCGCAGGTGCTCAAGGACGGCGACATGGTGCTGATCGACACGGGCTGCCTGCTCCACGGCTACCAGTCGGATATCACTCGCAGTTACGTGTTCGGCACCCCGAGCGACCGCCAGCGCGCCATGTGGAACCTGGAAAAGGCCGCCCAACAGGCCGCCTTCGACACCGCGCGCCTGGGCGAACCCTGCCTGGTGGTGGATGCCGCCGCGCGGCTTAGCCTGGAAGCCGCCGGTCTCGGCCCGGAATACCAGTTACCCGGCCTGCCGCACCGCACCGGACATGGCATCGGCCTGGACATTCACGAAGGGCCCTACCTGGTGCGTGGTGACCAGACGCCGCTGGCCGAGGGCATGTGCTTCTCCAATGAGCCGATGATTTGCGTGCCGGGCGAGTTCGGCATTCGCCTGGAGGATCATTTCTACATGACCACCACTGGGCCGCGCTGGTTTACCGAGCCGAGCCATTCCGTAGACGATCCGTTCGGGTTGGAGGCCTGAGGGCAGGCGATTGTCCGAGGTGGCCAGCCATTCAGGAGGACTTGAGGTGGATTGCACGCAGCCTTTTTAGAACAACCGCATGCGAAGCAAATGTCCTGATTTTGCCTTATCCCGGCATGACCCCATCTTCATTCGAAGCTGCGTGCCGGTGAGGCAGGTATGCCAAACGACGGAGTTATCTGTCAGGGTCCGGTAGCGATCGCGATCGGGCCTGGCATTGTTGATACGGCTCTCAAACCGCCGCTCAATGACATCAGCGACGTCAGCAAAAACAATCCCATCGGCATTTTTGATGGGAAAGTTTCAAATTCATGGAGTCACAAGGATGCAGAGGAGGAAGCGTGATGGATTCACTGATACTTGATTTAACATAATATACATTACACGTAATACGATATTGCCAGATTGACCCCGACACACACAGATCTTGAAGCAAGCAACCACCTCATCCTCGCGTCAGCTTTCCGATCAATGCCCAATGCTCAGGAAACTGTTGCCCAAGCTTTTGCCGGTCACCCATTTCCATATCCGCGAAATCAAAGCCTGGCGAAACCGCTTCACTGATCAAACCGAATCCTGCTGCGCCGTGCATCACCTGCGAAGCTTTCCAGATGCCACCGGGCACGTGCAGTTGCAAGCATTGTCCGGCGAGAACGTCGTGACCCATCACGATGGTTTTCAATGTGCCGTCTGGAAAAATCAGCGTGTACTGAATCGGATCGCCCAGATGATAGTAATGAACGATGTCTGACTGGTTCAGATGGAAATGACCGATTGGAGCGTCCTGGGTCAACAGATAGTAAATCGACGTCATGCAATGTCGTTGGCCAGCGGACTTCAGGATCATGTTCTGGTCGTCCGATTGGAAGGTTCTGCGAAAGAAACCGCCTTCGATATGAGGCTCAAGACCCAGGGTTTTGATCAGCTCTGCAATTTTCGGGGTGCTTTGAGTCATTTTGTCTCCCTGCTTTTAAATCGTGACTTTATTGGCATAATCGAAGCACTTGACAACATAACTCGACTAAATAGTGCTTTAGTCGAGTTGGCTTTTATCCTTGCCCCGCACCCTGTCCTGCCATTTTACTCGCCCGGTTATCAATCGCCGACCGTTTGCTGCGCCCGCCAGTTTCTCGGAGAAAACCCGGTCCATTGCTTGAAATGGCGACTGAACACCGAGACGTCGGCATACCCAAGATTCAACGCCAGATCGGTGATGCTGGTTTTGTCTCGCAGCAGGTTTTGCTTGGCGATTTCCAGACGGGTTTCCTGTAGCAGTTGACTGAAACGGCTGCCTTCGGCTTGCAAGCGCTTCTGCAGACCCGGTGAGTTGCTCACCGCCTCGATACTGCAGGTGCAGGCGAATCTGCGGGCTATCGGCGCCAGTGAGAATTTTCACGGCATTGAACAGTTGAGCCGCGCTGAGCTGGCTCAATTGCAGCAGGCCGCTGTCATTGGTGAAGTCGAAACTCAACCGGACCTCGGCACGATCGCCCCGCTGGCTTTGCTCCAGGTGCAAGCCGCTGGCGTGCAAATACAGGTATTGCCGGGCAAAACTCAACGCCTCCCCTACCGTTGGCTGGCGACTGCCCGACAGCGCCACATCGCCGATCGCCAACAGGTCCTGGCGCGACGCAAGGCGCAGGGCGAACAGCGGCTCCTGGCATTGGCGCGCGGTGTCGTCGAGCAGATCGGCAGTCTTCTCGTAAGAGACATAGCTATTGGGTTGACGCAACTGGGCCACGACCATCCCGGCGTCACGTAACAGACTCACCGGATTCTGGCCGAGCTGGGACACCAGGGTGCCGTAGCCCTCGATTGCGCCACTGCGTAAAAGAAACATGGTCCGTCGCCATCCGCGTCAAGGTTCGCAATAAAGCAAGTTTTGCTCCTCTGAAGTCAACTGGAACTTCGAAGTCCATGGCAGAAAACCGAACGTCTTCCCTCCCCTCAGTCTCAGCTAAGTTTCGGTCCGTATCGTCTCCCTTGCGCAACTTCGGCGCTGCTCAGGAGAGGCAACCCGCCCATGAACCCCCTTACAGCCGGATGGCTCAACAAAGTACCCGAGGTGACGCTGTCATTCTGGGTGATCAAGATCCTGTCCACGACGGTGGGTGAAACCGGAGCGGACTTCCTCGCTGTCGATGCCGGCCTCGGCCTGGGCTGGACCAGCCTCGGCATGGCGACATTGCTGGCCATCGCGCTGTTCTTACAGATGCGCAAGACCGCCTGTTCGCCCTGGATCTACTGGCTGACCGTGGTGCTGGTAAGCATCGTCGGGACCCAGCTCACCGACATCCTGACCGACGTTCTCGATGTCAGCTTGTACACCAGCACAGCGGTGTTTTCTGTTCTGCTGGCACTGAATTTCCTGGTCTGGTACCGGATGGAACACAACCTGTCGATCCGCGAGATCGTCACTCCACGCCGGGAATGGTTCTACTGGACGACCGTGCTCTGCACCTTTGCCCTCGGCACGGCGGCCGGTGACCTGGCCACCGAGGCGCTGGGCCTGGGCTTCACCCTCGGCGCCGTGATTTTCGCCGCGCTGCTCGCCGGGACCCTGCTGGCCTGGCGCCTGGGCGCCAATGTGGTACTGGCCTTCTGGATCGCCTACATCCTTACCCGTCCGTTCGGTGCATCTCTGGGCGATTTGCTGACCCAGTCCAAGACCTACGGAGGCCTCGGCATGGGCGCCACCTGGACCAGCGCGATCTTCCTGTGCGTCATCGTCCTGCTGGTTGCTGTCGCGCAGATGAGTGTCGGCAACCGCAATTCCGTCACTGAGTAACCTTTTCAATAGTTCATCAAGGAATCGTCATGCGCCCTTTTCAAAACATCATTCGCCACGTCGCCATTGTCTCGTCGATCTTCCTCCTCAGCATCGCTGCCGGCTGCTCGAAGCCTGCCGACAAGCCTGCTGCGGCTAGCCAATCCGGCGCAATGAGTGCCCAAACCCAGTCCGGTTCGAAACTGGGCGACCTGTCCGAGTTCCGCACCATCGCCGCCGACGTTGCCACGATCGTCGATAAAAACGACCTGCCGGGCGCGAAGGCCCGCATCAAGGACCTGGAGAGCGCCTGGGACTCGGCCGAAGCCGGCATCAAGCCTCGCGCTGCCAGCGACTGGCATGTCGTGGACAAGGCCATCGACCGCGCGCTCGACGCGTTGCGTACCAGCAATCCGCAACTGAACGACTGCAAGGCCCGCATGGACGAGCTGATGAAGGCCTTCGATTCGATGAAAGGCGCGTAATGACCGGGCGGACAAACGCCGGTACAGGTGCTTCAATACAGGCGCGACGGTCATGACCGCCGCGCCTTTCTTCTCGGAGCGGGACATGCGCATATTGCTGGTCGAAGATGACCCGATGATCGGGGACGCCATCCAGAGCGCACTGAGTGATGCGAGCTACGCCACCGACTGGGTGAAAAACGGCCTGACCGCACTCTCGGCGCTGGAAACCCAGCCCTATGACTTGGTGCTGCTGGACCTCGGGCTGCCAGGCAAGGATGGGCTCGATGTGCTCGACAGCATTCGCGGCCGCAACAACCCGGTGCCGCTGCTGATCATCACCGCCCGGGACAGCCTCGACGACCGCCTGCGCGGCCTTGACGGTGGCGCCGACGATTACTTGCTCAAACCCTTCGACATGGCCGAACTGTTGGCCCGCATGCGCGCCGTGCTGCGCCGCAAAGGCGGTAGCGCCCAGTCATTGCTGGACAACGGCGTGGTGGCACTGGACCTGGTGTCGAAACAGGCCAGCACGGCCGATAACCCCGGTGTGCAACTGTCCAGCCGCGAGTTCGCCCTGTTGCAGGCGCTGTTGATCCGCCCGGGGGCGATCCTCTCGCGCAGCGAACTCGAAGACCGCCTCTACGGCTGGGGTAATGAAGTGGAAAGCAACGCCGTGGAGTTTCTGATTCATTCGCTGCGACGCAAGTTGGGCAACCAGGTCATCAAGAACGTCAGGGGTATGGGATGGATGGTTTCAAAAAGCGCTTGAGCGACTCGGTGCAGGTACGGCTGTCGGTCGCACTGTCGCTGGCCATCCTGATCGTTGCGGTGCTGGCCGGGATATTTGCGTTCGTCTCGGCCCTCGACGAAGCCCACGAAATGCAGGACGAAACCCTGCGTCATGTGGCGGTCCTGTTCGATCGACAACGGATGACACTGCACTACCCCGCCGCTGAAAAAATCGCCGGTGACGACGAAGAATCGAGGGTAATCGTGCAATACCTGGCTGACAGCAACAAAGCCGTCGGCAACAACGACGACAGCGTCCTGCCACTGCCCTTCCCCACGACGCTGGCCGATGGTCTGTCGACCTTGAACATCGCGGGCGAAGACTTTCGCGCACTGGTCCGCACCACCGCCCGGGGCGAGCGCATCGTCGTCGCCCAAGAGACGGGGGTTCGCGACAAGGAGGCACGTGAGAGCGCCTGGCGCAGCCTGCTGCCGTTTCTCATTCTGTTTCCGGTGCTGTTGCTGGTGGTGAGCGATCTGGTGCACAAGCTGTTTCGTCCCATCGCCACCCTCTCCGATGACATAGACCGACGCGACAAACAGGCCCTGCACCCGATCGACGAACACCATCTGCCCACCGAGATCCGCCCTTTCGTCGTGGCCATAAATCGCTTGCTGGCACGGGTTGCGCAATCCATGGAAACCCAGCGCCGCTTCATCGCCGACGCTGCCCACGAACTGCGCTCGCCCATGACCGCCCTGTCGCTGCAAGCCGAGCGACTGAAAGCCACGCCCATGCCGACACAAGCCGTCGAACGCCTGCTGCCGTTGTCCCGCGGCATCGAGCGCAGCAGAAAGCTGATTGATCAGTTGCTGGCCCTGGCCGCCGCGCAATCGAATTCAGAGCGGCCGCAGACCACGGTTTCGGTCCTTGCGGTCTATCGGCGGGTGCTGGAGGACCTGTTGCCCTTGGCGGAACGCAAGAGCATCGACATCGGCGTTGAAAGTACCGAAGACGTGCAGGTCGTCATCAACGAAATGGACCTGCTGATCCTGATCAAGAATCTGGCGGACAACGCGATTCGCTACACCCCAAGTGGCGGACGCGTCGACCTGTCGGTGGAGCAGGCGCAGGACACCGTGATCCTTCAGGTCAAGGATTCCGGCCCTGGTATTACGGCCGATGAGCAGATGCGCGTGTTTGACCCGTTCTATCGCAGCGTGGGAACAGAGGAAGCAGGCTCCGGGTTGGGCTTGTCCATCGTCAACGCCATCGCCGAGCGTACGGGGGCTCGGGTGCGCCTGGGTTTCTCGGATGAGACGAACAAGCGCGGGTTATGTGTCTCGATCGAGTTGAAAAGAGGCTCAGGCTAAATCCCTATGTATCACAGTGTGTCAGCGCGACCTCTCGATACACTGACTTTCATCCGGCCGGCGATTCGACACAGGCCGGATACGTTGCCGCGTTTCAATGCAAGCAAGGTTTGAAGGGGCACAGACCGGCCCCCTGACCCATGGCTGGTAATGGAGACATCCCATGAAGAAGGCACTGCACAACAGCAAAACCAGCAAGACTCGCCGCCACCTGGTCGGCCCTTCGATCCTCGCGCTGACACTGTTTGGCGTGCTCGACGCGGCCCACGCGCAAACGGCCGCCACCGCGCAGCCAGCGGCGACCCCTGCCGCGACCACGCAGGCGGCGCCCTTGCCCTTCGGCCCACTCAAGCATATCAACGCCGGACTGCTGGATGTGGCGTACGCCGAAACAGGCCCGGCCAACGGGCCGGTGGTGATCCTGCTGCACGGCTGGCCATACGACATTCACAGCTATGACGAAGTCGCGCCGTTGTTGGCCGCCAAGGGCTATCGGGTGCTGATGCCCTATGCGCGCGGCTATGGCGATACGCGTTTCCTGTCCGTAGAAACCGAGCGCAACGGCCAGCCGGCTGCGCTGGCCAGTGATGTCATCGACTTTATGGATGCCCTGAAGATCAAACAAGCGGTGCTCGGTGGCTATGACTGGGGTGCGCGTTCGGCCGATATTGTCTCGGCGCTGTGGCCGGAGCGGGTCAAGGCACTGGTCTCGGTCAGCGGTTATCTGATCGGCAACCAGGCAGCCGGCAAGAACCCGCTGCCCCCCAAGGCGGAATTGCAGTGGTGGTATCAGTTCTACTTCGCCACTGACCGCGGACGCGCCGGTTACGAGAGAAACACCCATGACTTCGCCAAGCTGATCTGGCAACTGGCTTCGCCGAAATGGGCGTTCGACGACGCTACCTTCGACCGCAGTGCCAAGGCGCTGGACAACCCCGACCATGTCGACATCACCGTGTTCAACTACCGCTGGCGCCTGGGCTTGGTCCAGGGTGAAAGCCGATACGAAGCGCTGGAGCAGAAACTGGCAACGGCGCCGTCCATCAGCGTGCCGACCATTACCCTTGAAGGCGATGCCAACGGCGCACCGCACCCGGCTCCTGAGGACTATGCCAAGCGCTTCACCGGCAAATACCAGTTCCGGCTGATCACCGGCGGCATCGGCCACAACCTGCCGCAGGAAGATCCGCAGGCGTTCGCAAAGGCGGTGATTGATGCCGATCATCTTTGAGGTCCATCTGACGTCCTCGCGCCTGCGCTGAACAGCTGCCGGCACAAAAACGGCTCGTTTCACTCAACGGGCCGTTTTTGTGCGCGCCGTGAAGCTGAAGTGTGTCGTGATCGACGATTATTCACCATGTGCATCAACAACATCGGGATAAAGATGGGCTATCTTGTCAGCAACTCACCTGCATCAGGTGACTGCCAACAAGTAAGGACGCTTCATGAATCGTTTGCCCCGGCGCCATGCCCTCTTCGCCTTGACTTTCGCCAGTACGCTCACAGCCGCAGCCCTGTTGAGTACTCCGGGTTACGCAGCGCAAGCCACTGGCGCCGCTCCGGCCGCCAGCCCTGTCTCGGGCCCTGTTGCCGGCACCAAAGTAACTGAATCGTACGTACGCATGATGGCGCGCGAGGCGTATTTCTGGGGTTGGCCGATGGCCAACATTTTCAATCGTCGCCAGACCTTCAAGGACTTGCCGGAACCCGGCTTGATGGGCGGCATCGTACCCGTGGCCCCGATCAATCGGCTGTCAATGCTCAGCGACTACATCGACCCGGCCGAACGGCTGGTGGCCTGCCCGAACCAGGACGTGGTGTACGGCGCCGGCAGCATCGCCCTGGACATTGAGCCGGTGGTGCTGCAAGTGCCGGACTTCGACGGCCGCTTCTGGGTGTATCAGGTGGTGGACCTGCGTTCCGACAGCTTTGCCGAGATGGGTAAGATGTATAACACCCAACCGGGCTTCTACCTGCTGGTCGGCCCGGACTGGAACGGCAAGGTGCCGCCAGGCATCAAGCGGGTATACCGGGCGCGTACGAACACCGGGTTCGTGATCCCTCGGGTATTCCAGGACGACACCGCCGCCGACCGTCTGGCCGTGCAGCCGGCATTGTCGGGCATCGACATGTACCCGCTGTCGCAGTACGACGGCAATATGAAAAAGCGCAACTGGGCCAGGCTGCCGAAATTCCCGGCCCAGGCTTCTGAAGGCAGCGCCGAAACCAAATGGGTGGTGCCGGAGAAGTTCTTCGACGAACTGCCGGCCCTGCTCAAGGACGCCAAGCCATTGCCGGGCGAAGAAGCCCGCTACGCACAAATGGCTGCCCTCGCGGCCATCGCCAAGGCCGACCCGCAACTGCGCGCCGCGATGATCGACGAGGCGAAAAAGGCCGACAGCGAAGTGATCGACCCGCTGTTGCAGTTCCGCAACTACGGCCTGCAATTGCCCAATCACTGGAGCACCGTCAGCAACGGCGCAGCGTTCGGCACCGACTATTTCACCCGTACCGCCGTCGCGCGCTCGAACATATTCGTCAATCAGCAGAAAGAGACCAAATACTTCTACCAGGACCTGGATGAAAACGGCCTGCGCCTCAACGGTCAGTACGGCTACAGCGTCACGTTCGCCAAAGGCAAGCTGCCACCGGTCAAGGGGTTCTGGTCGCTGACGCTGTACAACGAACAGCACTTCTTCTCGCCGAACGAGCTCAAGCGTTACTCCATCGGCACCAAGAACAAGTCCCTGCAAACCAACCCTGACGGCTCGCTGACCATTTACGTGCAAAGCGAATCACCGGGCAAGGACAAGGAAAGCAACTGGCTGCCCTCGCCCAAAGGCGCCGAATTCTCGCTGTACATCCGCGCCTACTGGCCGCAAGCCGATGCCCTCGACGGCGACTGGACCCCGCCGGCGGTGGTGAAAACCAATTGAACAGGACCTGAAAAAATGAGCGCCCAGGTGGCGCTCATTTCATTTTGGTGGCATGGAAACCCCAAAACCCTGTGGGAGCGAACTTGCTCGCGATGGCGGAGTGTCAGCTGACATCAATGCTGGATGTACCGGCCACATCGCGAGCAAGCTCGCTCCCACTGGGTATACCGGCTCCCTCCGGCATCCGCTCCCGAAGCAAACCTCAGGTCGACGACTGACAGGCGCCCTTTTGCGGTACCAGACGAATATCGACACGACGGTTGGCTTCCCGCCCCGCCTCGGTGTTATCAAAGACAGCACACCGATTCAATATTCCCGACCCGATCTACGTAACCATGACCACCTCACTCACCCTCGTAAGGACAGTGTCATGGCCATTGCAAAGGCAGTACCCGGCAAAACCCTGCTGACCCCGACCGACCACACCCTGATCATGATCGACCACCAGTCGCAGATGTCCTTCGCGACCAAGTCGATCGACGCCGTCACCCTGCGCAACAACGCCGCACTGGTGGCCAAGGCAGCGCGTGGCTTCAAGGTCTCGACCATTCTCACCACCGTCGCCGAGAAGAGTTTTTCCGGACCGATCTTCGACGAAATCAAGGCCGTGTTCCCGGAACACAACGTGATCGACCGCACCAGCATGAACACCTGGGAAGACGAGCGCATTGCCGTGGAAGTCAACGCCATCGGCAAGCAGAAGATTGTCCTGGCCGGTCTGTGGACATCCGTTTGCATCGTTGGCCCGGCGTTGTCGGCGATTGACCAGGGTTTCGAGGTATATGTGATTGCCGACGCCTGCGGCGACGTCAGCACCGAGGCCCATGAAATGGCCATGCAGCGCATGATCCAGATCGGTGCCCGGCCGATGACCTCGCTGCAATACCTGCTGGAACTGCAACGCGACTGGGCCCGTAGCGAGACCTATGACGAAACGGTAAAAACCTCGATTGCCAACGGCGGTGCCTACGGTCTGGGCCTGATCTACGCCAAGACCATGTTTGGTGCGTCCGAAGGCCATTAAGGTCCGTTGAAAAACCGGCGACTGCGTTCCCGGCGCAGTCGCTGCCCCGGTGGTGACCCATTGATGATCCTTTCCCCGCAAGACTACAGGGCGGCCATTGCCCTGTGCTTCTGCCTATTGACTACCCACGCACTGGCCGAAGAATCGGCGAAAGACTCCGTAGGATTTTTCGAGGGTGCGAGCCTCGGCGTGCTCAGCCGGAACTTCTATCTGAACAGCGACTATCGATCGCCCTCGCCGGCCGGCAAGAGCTACAAGGCTGAATGGGCCCAAGGTTTTATCAGTGCTTTTGAATCCGGCTTTACACCGGGCACGGTCGGCTTCGGCCTCGATGCCCATGCTTTTTTGGGATTGAAGCTCGATGGCGGTAAGGGCCATTCCGGAACCGGATTGCTGCCGGTGGGCAGTGACGGTCGTAGCGAAAGCAACTACTCCAGCGGTGGCGGCGCGATCAAGCTCAAGGCATCGAACACCACCTTGGCATTTGGCGAAATGGAGGTCGAATCCCCGGTGTTCGACACCGCGGACAAGCGCCTGCAGCCGGAGTACGCCACAGGTTTTCTGCTCAACAGCCGCGAAATCGATGGCATGAACCTGCAGGCCGGGCACTTCACGGCGTTCAAGAATCAGGACAGTGCTTCAGGCAAGGGCAACTTTTTCGGTTATGGCGCCAATACCGAGGCCGGCGGCATTTCGTTTGTCGGCGCCGATCTGTTTACCCAAAGCCCGGTTGGCGGCGCCCTGTATGCATCGGATCTGACTGACACCTGGCATCAGTACTACGGCAACCTGCACTTCAAGCAGTCCGAAGTGTTCCTCGACGCCAACCTCTATCACACCCGGGACACCGGCCAGGCACTGGCCGGCGCCATCGACAACACGGCGTACAGCCTGTCCGGTAGATACACGCTCGGC
The DNA here is from genome assembly GCF_019956275.1 of Pseudomonas sp. GL-RE-26. Lineage (NCBI taxonomy): Bacteria > Pseudomonadati > Pseudomonadota > Gammaproteobacteria > Pseudomonadales > Pseudomonadaceae > Pseudomonas > Pseudomonas sp. GL-RE-26. The sequence continues at coordinate 172,755 of NZ_JAHBDI010000001.1, read as the reverse complement.
GCTCACAGCTTTACCCTGGCGTACCAGAAAGTCGACGGTGATACGCCGTTCGATTTCGTCGGTGGCGATTCAATCTACCTGGCCAACTCGATCAAGTACGCCGACTTCAACGGAGCCCGCGAACGCTCCTGGCAGGTTCGTTACGACCTGGACCTGACTGCACTCGGGATACCCGGCCTGAAGTTCATGACCCGCTACGTCACTGGCGACCAGATCGACGGCACCCATGCGCCACAAGGCGGCGCCTATAACCCGTTCGACCCGGCGACCGGCACCTTCGCGCCGCAACAAGGTGATGGCGGCAAGCATTGGGAGCGAGACATTGATTTGAAGTACATCGTCCAGACGGGTGCGGCGAAGGACCTGTCGGTGCAGGTGTCGCACGTTTCGCACCGGGCCAATGAGGCGCAGGCGGGTGATGACATAGACCGGATATATGTAGTGATTCAGTACCCGCTGGGGTTCTGAGAAAAGTATTCGGCAATGTTTGGAATGCATTCAATTGTTGGAGCGGACTTGCCGCAAAGCTGCAATTTCTGTTGGGATTGGATGGATCGCAATAGAGGCTCGATTGCTCGATACGGCACCAAGAGTATGATAGTTTGCACGCAGTCGACCATCTCCGTGGAGGCCCAATCATGGGAACCGTACGAAAAACCATCACTGTGACTGACCAGCAGGACAACTGGATCAAAGCGCAGATAGAAGCGGGCCATTACACCAACGACAGCGAATATATTCGCGATCTGATCCGTCGTGAACAGGAGCGCAGCGCTGAACTCGAAACGATCCGTGCCGCCCTTCGGGAAGGTGAATCCAGCGGAAAACCTCGCCCGTTCGATCCGGCTGCATTCAAACAGAGAATGTTAACCGCGCATGGCTGAGTATCGTCTAACGCCTGCCGCAGAGGGTGACCTTGAGGCAATCTGGAGTTATACCGCTCGCCAGTGGGGCCTGGATCAGGCCAATCGCTATATTGACATCCTTACCTCAGCATTTGCGCAATTGGCCGAGCGCCCGAAAAAGGCGCCGGCCTGCGACACTATCCGTCCTGGTTATCGGCGCTGCAGTGTGGAGCGGCACATGATCTATTTTCGAATCACTGCGTACGGAATTGCGATCATCAGGGTCCTTCATGATCGGATGGAAGCGCAGCGCAATCTCTGACGATCCATTTCGCAATCCCGTGTAAAAACTGGACGAATGTATTGCTTCGAGCAACTGCCATCGCGAGCAGGCTCGCTCCCACAGGGGATTGGGTTGAGTCAGAAGGTTTGGGGATGATTGGCGGAAGGCAGCCGGAGTCGAACCTGCCCGGGAACGGATGCCGTCCCCAACCGGGTTTGAAGCCCGGCCGCGCCACCGGGCGCGATTGCCTTCCTTGAAGTCATGCCTTTGAATCAGTGCTCTGTGCGCTGGGCCAACGCACTGTCCAGGCGTATCTGCCGACGATCACCAAAACGCCGGGTCAGGCCGATACGGTCGAAGTACTCCAGGATCTGGATGCTGCGCTTGCGACCCAGACCCACCGCATCACGAAACGCGGCCACCTGAATCACCGGATTGACGTTTGCCAGTTGCAACAGCATAGCCGCCAATCGTCGAATCATGCTGTCGGTGTAAAACAGATCGCGCACCACTTGATGGAGCAGCCCCAGCCGGGCCATTTTGAGCAGCAATGCGCGGACGGTTGGCTCATCATGCCCCAAGTCGCGCACCCAGGGCGGATCGAATCCGGCTTGTTCGAACAACGGCTGTAAGCGTTGCCACAAGGCCTCATCTTCTTCACTCAAGCGCACCTGATGTTCGGGCAGGTGCAACCACGGTCCACTGCTGACCATAACGCCGCTGACCAGCAGTTCATCGAGCAGGCTGATAAACGTCGAGCGTTCCAGAGTGCTACCGGCAAATCGGCGCAGGCGATCCCGGTCCGGCCCCATCTGATCCGGTTCTTGCTGATGAAAACGTGCGAGGTGCTCCAGTACTGCTGCCTTCAAGGCTTCCCAACGGCTGGCACTGAACAGCAACGCGCCTTGGCGGGTGTCGATCAGGCGCACGTCAGCGGGCAACAGCCAACTGCTGCGCGGTCGGTTGAACTGCCGCTCCAGGCGCTGCGGATCAAGCCCTGTGTCGCTATGGGCCAGCAATGCCGGCAAAACATCTTCCAGCCCGGCACTGCTCGCCAGCGCACCCAGTTGAGCCAGACGTTCGGGGCTTCGGCGTTGCCGGGTGGGTGCAAACGGATCGAGCACCCGGCCACCACCCAGCGTACGTTGGGCACTCTGGTCGCGCAGGATCAGCGGGTCGCCTTTCACCGCATGCACCGCTGTGTTGAGCAGCAGTTGCGCAAACATCCGTTCTCCGGGTACCAGGCTGGTACCTTCCAGCAAGGCGACTCGCCCGGTGACGTCCTGGGTGCCGAGGTGCACGTGCACCGGTTGAAAGTGCTCGAAGGCCCGGGGTTCGCCGGCCAGCAACTGCATGTCGATATCCAGGCGCTGGGTGGGCGCATACAGGCCTTCGGCGAGTAACCAGTGGCCGCGATGGATGTGTTCCAGGGCCAGCCGTTCGGCACTCAGATTCAGTGCCACGCGCTGGCCGGAAAAAGCATGGTCGGCGGCCTGGTTTTGCGCGTGCAGGCCGCGAATGCGCACCGGTTTGCCTTGTGGTCCCAACAGCAGGGTATCGCCCACCGCGACCTGGCCGGACAGCGCCGTGCCGGTCACCACGATACCGGCCCCGGCCACGCTGAAGGCCCGATCGATCGCCAGGCGAAAACCACCTTCGGTGCTGCGTTGCTGTACTTCACGCTGGGCTTGCAGCAATTGTTGGCGCAGGGTTTCGATGCCCTCGCCGGTCACGCTCGACAGCACAATCAGCGGTGCATCGGCATAGGGTCCGGGCGCCAGCAAGGTACGGATCTGCTCGCGCACGTCCTGTACTCGGGCGCTGTCGACCCGGTCGCACTTACTGATCGCCACCAATGCCCGGGGGATACCCAGCAACTGGACAATCGCCAGGTGCTCGCGAGTCTGCGGCATCACCCCGTCATCGGCGGCCACCACCAGCAACACCAGATCGATGCCCTGCGCCCCGGCCAGCATGTTGTGGGTGAAGCGCTCATGGCCGGGAACGTCGATGAATCCGGTCAGCGGCGCGTCCGCCTCCAGCGCGGCATACAGGTAGCCGAGGTCGATGGTCATGCCGCGCTCGCGCTCTTCGCGGCGCCGGTCACCCGCCTGACCGGTCAGCGCCTGGAGCAGCGCCGTCTTGCCATGGTCGATGTGCCCTGCGGTGCCGACAATCACCCTGCCCGGCCCTCCACCTGTAATTGATCGAGTTGCGCCAGCCATGCCGGTTCGTCGTCCAGTTGCCGCAGGTCCAGCCACAGGGCGTCGTCGTCGATGCGCCCGAGGACCGCAATCGGCAAGGCGCGAAAGGCTTCTTCCAGCGTCAACAGGGATCGCCCGCGCAAGCGCTTGGACGTCAGCGGGCGCAGACACAGCGCGGCGCTGGCCAGCCGCGCCACCGGTTGGCTGCCACTGCCGATCATGCCCAGCGCCGGCATGGCGCTGACGCTCCAGCCATCACCCAGCACCTGGGCCAGCGCCGGTCGCAAACGCTCGGCCTGGGCGAGAATCTCGGCCTGTGGCCGAGTCAACAAACGCAGGCTTGGCAAACGCTCGGCGAGGCGATCAGGGTTGCGGTACAAACCCAGCACCGCTTCCAGGGCGGCCAGAGTCATTTTGTCGACCCGCAGCGCCCGTTTGAGCGGGTTTTTCTTGATCCTGGCGATCAGATCCTTGCGCCCGACAATCAACCCGGCCTGTGGTCCGCCGAGCAGTTTGTCGCCACTGAAGGTGACGATGTCCGCACCATCCAGCAGGGCCTGGCGCACCGTCGGCTCTGCCGGCAAACCCCAGCGGGTCAAGTCCAGCAGGCTGCCGCTGCCGAGGTCTTCGAGCAGCGGCAAACCGTGCAGGTGGGCCAGTTGCGCCAGTTCGGCGGTCGGCACGCTCGTTGTGAAGCCTTGAATGCTGTAGTTGCTTGCATGCACGCGCATGATCAAGCCGCTGCGCGGACCGATGGCCGCCTCGTAGTCGCGGACATGGGTGCGGTTGGTGGTGCCGACCTCAATCAGCTTCACCCCGGCGCGGGCCATGATGTCGGGAATACGGAAAGCACCGCCGATTTCAATCAGTTCGCCCCGGGAGATAATCCCTTCCTTGCGCGCACCGAGGCTGTTGAGGGTCAAGAGGACGGCTGCGGCATTGTTGTTGACCACGGTCACCGCTTCGGCGCCGGTCAGTTCGCGGATCAAGCCTTCGATCAGGTCGTCGCGATCTCCGCGCTTGCCGCTACGCAGGTCGAATTCGAGGTTGAGCGGATAGCGCGCGGCCATTTGCACCGCCTCGATCGCTTCTTCGGGCAACAGTGCCCGGCCGAGGTTAGTGTGCAAGACCGTGCCGGTGAGGTTGAACACCCGACGCACATGGCTGCGATGCTGGATTGCCAAGCGCTCGCCGACCCTGCCCGCCAGTACCTCAGGGCTGACTTCAACAGCTTCGAGCAAACCCTGCCGTACCCCTTCGCGCAGTTCATCCAGCAATAGCCGCAAGGTGGTCAACAAGGCGTCGCGCCCATAGCGCTCGGCCAACGGCTGGCACGCCGGGTGACGCAACAGACTGTCGATGGAAGGTAGACGCAGGGGTTGGCTGGCACTGCGTGCAGACATCTGGCGCTCCTGAATACGAATGACCCTCGCGCCAGAGTGTAGACGCTGCGGTTACTCGTCTCCCGGCGCCAGCAACAGATTCGGTGCCAGACGCTGATAACCGTCCTGAGTCAGGCGCATGTCGAGCATCAGACTGGACAGGTCGGCCGACAACGCTTCGGCGTCCGCATCGTTCTCCAGATAGAGCAACTTCAGATAGCTGTTGCAACCGGGGCAGATTTCGGCGCGCAACGGCGCCTGGTTGGCGGCATGGCGATCATCTTCAAGGCTGAGGTATTCCAGGCCCTTGCTCTGCTCGCAATACACGCACTTGACCCGCACCACATGCCACTCGCAGGCGCACAGCGAACAGACCAGATAACGCAAACCGTTGTGCTTGCCGCGATGACGGATGACCCCGGCCATGGCCGGCGAGCCACAGGCCGGGCATTGGCTGAGGCTGTCGCCAGCGGTCAGCGCAAGGTTCGGCGTACTCAACAGCCAGTGGCTCCAGGCTGTTTGCAACGCCGCACCGAGGAACGGTACCAGCGCGGCCGGTACCAGCGAATACTGGCCGCTGACCAGCGCCACTGCCCAGGCACGACGTTGTCCGGTACCGGCCAGGCGCAAGCTGTCCACGGCATCGGCCACGACGGATTGCGGCGGTGCGCTATAGCGCTGCAACAAGGCATCGAGGTAAAGCTGCCAATCGTCTTCGCGCGCCAGGCTGTCGGCCGCGAACGGCGGCAAGCCGTGTTGCTGGCACAATTCGATGCGTTGTCGGTCGAGGGGTTCACTTTGCGGCGGGTCGTCCAGCACCTGTTGCTGCACCCGGCACAACCCGGCGATCAGGCGCAGGTAGTCGGCCAGCGGGTGCCCTTTGGCCAGGGTTTCCAGACGCTGGGCGCGCAGGCTGAACAGGTCATGCGGTGGCATGTAAAGAAACGGCGGCGAACTGGCCGCCGCTTCGATTTCTCCAGGTTCGAGGATGGTTGGCAAATGTCAGCCCTTTTTGGTGATCGGTCGCTTGGGTGCTTCGTCGCGGGTCTCATCTTGAGTCACTTGGCGATACCAGAGTTCGTGGTGTTTCCTGGCCCAGCCGCGGCTGACCCAGCCGTGCAACATGGCGCTGACCGAGCCCTTGATCCAGATGCCGGCATAGATGTGCACGATGATGCTCAGGATCAGCACAAAAGCGGCCAACGCATGCAGTAACATCGCCCAGCGTATCGCGGTGATGCCGAAATACTCGCTGAAGTACGCACGCCAGATCACCAGCCCGCTGAACAACAGCACCAGCATGCACAGCAGTAAAGTCCAGAACAGCAACTTCTGCCCGGGGTTGTACTTGCCGATGGGCGGGACGCCCTCCTCTTCATTTTTCATCACCCTATCGATGCGCTTGAGCCACAGGCGGTCATTGGCGATGAAGTAGTTGGCGCGCCAGAAGCGAATGACCAGGCCGAGGAACAGCAGGAACATCAGCACGCCCATGAACGGGTGCAGGATGCGTGTCCATGGCCCGCCGCCGAACAGGTTGCTGAGCCAGAACAGCGCCGGGTGGAACAGCGCCAGCCCGGACAGCCCGGCCATGAGGAACAGAATCGCCACCAGCCAGTGATTGGTGCGCTGGTTGCTGGTGTAGCGCAGGATCGTCTTGTTGCTCATGGCCTGCCCTCCCCACGGGGATCGAAGGTGTGCACCGACGGATCGACTTCATGCACGGCGTTGTCCGGTGGGTCCGGATGTTCATCCTCTTCGACGATTTGCGGGCCGACGCGCACGTAGTGGAAGAACCCTGCCAGCACCGCTGCGCCCATGGCCAGCAGCGCCAGGGGTTTGCTGATGCCTTTCCACAGTCCCACCAACGGGCTGATCGCCGGGTGATCGGGCAAGCCGGCGTACAACCTTGGCGTGTCGGCGTGGTGCAGCACGTACATCACGTGGGTGCCGCCGACGCCTTCGGGGTCGTACAGGCCGGCGTTTTCAAAGCCCCGGCTCTTGAGGTCGACGATGCGCTCGGCCGCGTGTTCTTTCATGTCGTCCTTGGAGCCGAACACGATGGCGCCGGTCGGGCAGGTTTTCACGCAGGCCGGTTCCAGCCCTACCGCCACCCGGTCCGAACACAAGGTGCATTTGTAGGCTTTGTGATCCTTTTGCGAGATCCGTGGAATGTTGAACGGACACCCTGTGATGCAATAGCCGCAACCGATGCAATGATCCTGATCGAAATCGACGATGCCATTGGCGTGCTTGATGATCGCCCCCGGGCTGGGGCATGCCGCCAGACAACCGGGCTCGGCGCAGTGCATGCAGCCGTCCTTGCGAATCAGCCACTCCAGGTTGCCGGCGTCGGTTTCATGCTCGGTGAAGCGCATCAACGTCCAGGTTTCTGCGGTGAGGTCTTGCGGGTTGTCGTAGGTGCCGTGGTTGTGACCGACTTCGTCCCGCAGTTCGTTCCATTCAGAACAGGCGACCTGGCAGGCCTTGCAGCCGATGCATTTGGTGGTGTCGATCAGCTTGGCGACTTCCTCCATGCCGCGCACCGAGGGCGCGGGTGTGGTGGTGGCCGAGCGGGCAATGATGTCTTGGCTGGCCATTTAGACTTTCTCCACGTTGACCAGGAATGACTTGGATTCCGGGGTCTGAGTGTTGCCATCGCCGAGGAACGGCACCAGGGTGTTGGTCAGGTAACCGTGGCGCGTGAGGCCGGTGAAGCCCCAGTGCAACGGAATGCCGATCTGGTGCACCACCTGATTGTTGACCTGCAGCGGACGAATCCGCTTGGTCACCACCGCCACCGCTTCAATGAAGCCACGCTTGCTGCTGACCCGTACCCGGTCGCCAGCGACGATGCCTTTTTCCTTGGCCAGCACTTCGCCGATTTCCACGAACTGCTCCGGCTGGGCAATCGCGTTGAGCTTGCAATGCTTGCTCCAGAAGTGGAAATGCTCGGTCAGCCGGTAACTGGTGGCGGCGTACGGGTAATCCTTGGCCACGCCGAGGGAATCCCACACCGAATCGAAGATCCGCGCCGCCGGGTTGCTGGTGGCTTTCTTGTTTTGCGGGTGCAGCGGGTTGATGCCGATCGGCGTCTCGAACGGCTCGTAGTGTTCGGGGAACGGGCCTTCGTTCATCTTGTCGACGGCGAAGAATCGCGCCACGCCCTCGGGGTTCATGATGAACGGATTCATCCCTGCTTCCGGCGGCACGTCGGCCTTGTAGTCCGGCACATCGGTGCCGCCCCAGGTTTTACCGTTCCACCACACCAGGCGTTTTTTCGGATCCCACGACTTGCCTTGCAGGTCCGCCGAGGCGCGGTTGTAGAGGATCCGCCGGTTGGCCGGCCAGGCCCAGGCCCAGCCTTGATGCTGGTGCATACCGAACGGATCGTTGTTGTCGCGGCGGGCCATCTGGTTGCCCAGTTCGGTCCAGCTGCCGCAGAAAATCCAGCAGCCGGACGCGGTGCTGCCGTCATCCTTGAGTTGGCCAAACCCGGCCAATTGTGAATTGCCCTTGATTGCCGCGCCCGTCGCGTCGGTGAAGTCCGTGGTGGCGTAGCCGTTGATTTCCTTGGCCAGCTCTTCAGGCGAAGGCTCGTCGGGGATTTTGTACGCCCAAGACAATTTGAGCATCGGATCGGGGTATTTGCCGCCATTAGCCTGGTAACGTTGGCGCAGACGCAGGAACAGTTCGCTCATGATCCGTATGTCGGTGCGCGCTTCGCCAGGACCATCCGCGCCCTTCCAGTGCCATTGCAACCAGCGACTGCTGTTGACCAGCGAACCGTCCTCCTCGGCAAAACAGGTGGTGGGCAGGCGAATGACTTCGGTCTGGATGTCGGCGCTGTTCACGTCATTGTACGGCCCGACCTTATGCCAGAACTCCGAGGTCTCGGTGGCCAGCGGATCCATCACCACCAGCCACTTCAACTTCGCCAACGCGAGCATCACCCGGTTTTTGTCCGGCAGCGCCGCGATAGGGTTGAAGCCCTGGCACAGGTAGCCATTGACCTTGCCCTGGCCCATCAGGTCGAACACCTTGAGGATGTCGTATTGGGGAATGTCCAGTTTCGGCAGGTAGTCGTAGGCCCAGTTGTTCTCGGCCGTGGCGTTGGCGCCGTACCAGGCTTTCATCAGGCTGACGTGGAATTTGCCGTAGTTCTGCCAGTAGGACAGTTGCCCCGGGCGTAACGGTTTTTGCGTGCGCTTGACGATGTAGGCGTTGTAGTCCTGCTCGGCATCGCCGGGTAGCGAGAGGTAGCCCGGCAGTGAGTTGGACAATAAGCCCAGGTCGGTCAGCCCCTGGATGTTGGAGTGCCCGCGCAAGGCGTTCACGCCCCCGCCCGGCATGCCGACGTTACCCAGCAGCAGTTGCACCATCGCCGCGCTGCGGATCATCTGCGCGCCAGTCGAGTGCTGGGTCCAGCCCAGGGCATAGAGGATGGTCATGGTCTTGCCCGGCGTCGAGCAAGTGGCGATCTCCTCCCAGATTTTCTGCATGGCATCGACCGGCATGCCGCAGATCTGGCTCGCCAGGTCAATGTTGTAGCGGCTGTAATGCTGCTTCATCAATTGATAGACGCAGCGTGGGTTCTGCAGGGTTGGGTCGACTTTGGCAAAACCGTCTTCACCGAGCTCATAGCCCCAGCCAGATTTATCGGTGTAGAGGCGCTTGGCCGCGTCGTAGCCGCTGAAAATCCCGTCCTCGAAGCCATAGCCGGCTCTGACGATGAACGACACGTCGGTGTAGTTGCGCACGTATTCGTGCTGGATCTTGTCCTCGGTCAGCAGGTAATTGATCAGCCCGCCCATGAAGGCAATGTCGGTGCCGGTACGGATTGGCGCGTAATAGTCGGCCACCGAGGCGGTCCGGGTAAAACGCGGATCGATCACGATCAGCCGCGCCTTGTTGTGCGCCTTGGCTTCGGTCACCCATTTGAAGCCGCACGGGTGCGCTTCTGCTGCGTTGCCGCCCATCACCAGAACCAGATTCGCGTTGGCGATATCAGTCCAGGTGTTGGTCATGGCACCACGGCCGTACGTCGGGGCAAGACTTGCCACCGTCGGGCCGTGTCAGACACGCGCCTGGTTATCAAACCCCAGCATGCCGAGACTGCGCACCACCTTGTGGGTGATGTAGCCGGCTTCGTTGGACGCCGCCGACGCCGCGAGGAACCCGGTGGTCAGCCAGCGGTTCACCGTTTGGCCCTGGGCGTTCTTCTCGATGAAGTTGGCGTCGCGGTCGGCCTTCATCAGGTCGGCGATGCGATCGAGGGCTTCATCCCAGGAGACGCGGGTCCATTCGGTGCTGCCGGGTTTGCGCACCTGCGGGTATTGCAGGCGGCCGGGGCTGTGAATGAAGTCCAGCAGGCCTGCGCCTTTGGGGCAAAGGGTGCCACGGTTTACCGGGTGGTCGGCGTCGCCTTCGATGTGGATGATGTTTTGTGCGACGTTCTTCGCCGTATCGCCCTGGCTGTACATGATCACGCCGCAACCGACCGAGCAATACGGGCAGGTGTTGCGGGTTTCATGGGTGTGGGCGAGCTTGAAGTGACGCACCTGTTCGGCAAAGGCAACCGTCGGGGCCATGCCCAACGCGCCCAGGCTAGAGCCTGCAAGGCCGATACCGGCGACCTTGAAGAACTGACGACGGCTGAGATCCATCGTGCACTCCTGATCAGGTGGAGCCCGGTACATGGCCGGGCTTTTTTGAACAACCACGGTCGGGGCAGTCTGGCTGCCGACACTACAAACTGTAGTCAATGCTGTCGAATTCACCATGACAGCCGACCGTCGGACGATTTCCGGTGGGCGCCCAAGGCACACAACCTGTGGGAGCGAGCTTGCTCGCGAAGAGGCCGACAAATCCGGCATGAGTGTCGACTGACACTACGCTTCGCGAGCAGGCTCGCTCCTACAGGGATTGACGCTTATCATGGCAGCCATGTTTAACCCGGCCTTTATGAGATTTGCGCATGACTTTCGATTTTGATCAGGTGTTCGACCGCCACAACACCGGCAGTACCAAGTGGAGCCGCTACCCGGCCGACGTGTTGCCGATGTGGGTCGCCGACATGGACTTCGCCGCGCCACCGGTGATCATCCAGGCCCTGCAAAAGCGACTGGAACACCCGATGGTCGGCTACAGCGTGGCCCAGGATGACCTGCGCGAGGCGATCGTTGCCGATCTCTGGAACAAGTACGCCTGGCGCGTAGAGCCCCAGGAGTTGATTTTCCTGCCGGGCGTCGAGTCCGGTTTCAACATGGCGTTGAAGGCACTGGTGCAGGCGCCACAGAATGTCGTTGTGCAGGTGCCGAACTACCCGCCGCTGCGCCATGCGCCCGGGCATTGGGGCCTGAACAAGGTCGAGTTGAATTTCGATGCGCAAGCCGACGGCACCTACACCACGCCGCTGGATACCCTGAGCCAGTCGCTGCAAGGTGGTGGCGCACTGCTGCTGAGCAACCCGCACAACCCGCTGGGCAAGGCCTTTCCCCGCGCAGAGCTGCAAGCCATTGCCGATATTTGCCTTGAGCATGATGCCTGGATCATTTCCGACGAGATCCACGCCGAGTTGTGCTTCGACGGTCGCCAGCACATTCCGATGGCGACCCTGAGCCCGCAAGTCGCCCAGCGCACCATCACGCTGATGTCGGCAAGCAAGGCCTACAACATTGCCGGCCTGAAGACCTCGTTCATGATCATCCAGGACCGCCATCTGCGCGAGAAGGTCAACCACGCCCGTTGCGGCATGGTCGACAGCGTCAATCCGCTGGGCATGGAAGCCACCCGGATCGCCTACAGCGAAGCCGCGCCATGGCTGGCCGAGCTGAAGGTCTACCTGCAAGGCAATCGCGACTTCCTGGCCGAGGCCGTGCGCACCCGCCTGCCGGGCGTCACCATGAACCTGCCGCAAAGCACCTACCTGGCGTGGCTCGATTGCACGGCACTGGGGCTGGACGACCCGCAGCAGTTCTTCATTGAGCAGGCCAAGGTCGGTTTGAGCGCCGGCCTGGACTTCGGCGATGACTGCAAGCAGTTCGTACGCCTGAACTTCGGCTGCCCACGGTCGCTGCTGGAAGAAGGCATTGCGCGGATGGAGCGCAGCTTGCGCCATCTCAAGGCCTGACCCGCCCTCAGCAATAACGAAGATCCCTGTGGGAGCGAGCTTGCTCGCTCCCACAGGGCGCCCGATGCTGTGATGCTACGAACAATTGCCTGCCATGGCCCACCAACGCGGCAGCAACTGCCTGACCTTGCTCTCGCCAAAACGGTCGTCGATCAACATCACCACCCCTTGATCCTGTTGCGTACGGATCACCCGTCCAGCGGCCTGTACCACTTTCTGCACACCGGGATAAAGGTAGGTGTAGTCATAACCGGCACCGAAAATCGCGGCCATGCGCCGTTTCAGTTGCTCGTTCACCGGATTGAGCTGCGCCAGCCCCAACGTGGCGATAAACGCGCCGATCAATCGGGCGCCGGGCAAATCGATGCCTTCACCAAAGACCCCACCCAGCACCGCAAAGCCGACACCCTGGCCGTCGGCGTGAAACTGATCGAGAAACTGCTGACGCTGCGCCTCGCCCATGCCACGGGACTGCGACCACAGGTTGATGTGCGGATGTTTTTCGGCCAGCAACTGCGCCACCTGCTGCAAATATTCGAAACTGCTGAAAAACGCCAGGTAATTGCCGGGGCGCTCGCAGAACTGTCTGGCGATCAAGTCCACGATCGGTTCCAGAGACGCCTGGCGATGTACGAACCGCGTGGAGATCTGGTCAACGATGTGCACTTGCAGTTGATCGGCGTGAAACGGTGACTCAACGTCGATGCACACCGTGTCCGCCGGTGTCCCCAGTAAATCGGCGTAATAGTGCCGGGGGCTGAGAGTCGCGGAAAACAGCACCGTGCTACGCGCGGCGGTCAGGCGCGGGCGGATGAACCCGGCGGGGACCACATTGCGCAGGCACAGTTGCGAGAGATTGCGCTGGCGCTCGAGGTCGCGCTTGCTGATGTCGAACAGGAACTGCTCATCGAACAGTTCGGCGACCCGGCAAAAGTGCAGCATGTCGAAGTAGAACCCCTGCAGTGCGCTATCCAGGCCTTGTGGGTGATCGTTGAGGTAGTCACCGATGCTGGCGCTGCACGATGACAGTGCCTGAAGCAGCTTTTCCGGTGCCTTGTCATAGGCCTGATAGGCGCCGGTTTGCGCGTTATGCAGGGCATTCCACTCGCGGTTGACCCGCTGCATCGGTTTTTTCAGCACTTCGGGCGCGGTTTTGCGCACGCCATTGAAGGTCGCCTGATCGAGGCTGGCGCTGTACATCTGCCGGCCGCGTTCCACCAGGTTGTGGGCTTCGTCGACCAGCACCGCGACCTTCCAGTTGTTGGCCTGGGCCAGGCCGAACAGCAACGCGCTGAAATCGAAGTAATAGTTGTAGTCGGCAACCACCACGTCGGCCCAACGCGCCATCTCCTGGCTCAGGTAATACGGGCAGACGTCGTGGTCCAGGGCAACCTCGCGCAAGGCGCTCTGGTTCAACAGGCTCAGTTGGCTGGCCGCCTGCCGTGCGGCGGGCAGGCGATCGTAGAACCCCCGAGCCAGTGGGCAGGACTCGCCGTGGCAGGCTTTGTCCGGATGTTCACAGGCCTTGTCCCGGGCGATCATCTCCAGCACCCGCAACGGCGGCGCATCGGCGCTGGTTAGAATCACTTGCGCGGCGTCCAGGGCCAGTTGCCGTCCCGGTGTTTTCGCCGTGAGGAAGAACACTTTGTCCAGTTGCTGCGGCGCCAGGGCCTTGAGCATGGGGAACAAGGTGCCCAGGGTCTTGCCGATGCCCGTGGGCGCCTGGGCCATCAGGCAGCGCCCCGTGCTGATGGCCTTGAACACCGACTCGGCCAGATGGCGTTGCCCCGGTCGAAAACCGGCATGGGGAAAGGCCAGGCCCTGCGCCGCCCGATTGCGCCCTTCTCGATGGGCGACTTCCTGCTCGGCCCATTGCAGGAACAGCGCGCAATGCCGCTCGAAGAATTGTTGCAGCTCGATGGCGTCGAAAGGTTCGACCAGGCAGGTTTCCTTTTCGCTGACGATGTCGAAATACACCAGAGCCAAGTTGATCCGTGCCAGTTCCAGTTTGCGGCACATCAACCAGCCGTAGATTTTCACCTGGGCCCAATGCAACTGGCGGTGGTTGGCCGGTTGTTTGCCCAAGTCGCCGCGGTAGGTCTTGACCTCTTCCAGACAGTTTTTCTCGGGGTCATAGCCATCCGCCCTGCCCTTGACCGTCAAGGTCTGATAATGGCCCTCGAGGGCGACTTCGCTTTGGTAGCCCTCGCTGCGCCGCGAGGCCACCGTACGGTGGCCGACGATACCTTCCAGCGCGGTCGGTGACGGTGTGAAGCGCAGGTCGAGGTCGCCGACCTTGGCGGTGAACTCGCACAGCGCCCGCACCGCAATGCTGTAGCTCAATCGTCCTGCTCCGCCCATTGCACGTAGCACACGGCGATGGGCATCTGGTGTTCGTGGCAGAACTCCAGCCAGCGCAACTGGTTGTCCTGCAGGCGATCGCCCGGGCCTTTGACTTCGATCATGCGGTAGGTCTTTTGCTGCGGCCAGAACTGGATCAGGTCCGGCATGCCGGCGCGATTGGCCTTGATGTCCAGCAAGAGGCGGTTGAACCAGTGCTTGAGGTGTTCGGCCGGAAGGCAATCGAGGGCTTGCTCCAGCAACTCTTCGCTGAGCACGCTCCAGAACACGAACGGCGACTGCACGCCCCACTTGGCGGCATAACGTTCGCGGATGGTCTGCCGGTAGCGCCCGTCGTCGAGTTCGGCCAGGCACGCCTGAAACAGTTCGGCCCGGCGGACCTGGAAGTCTTCGCTGAGCAGATCTACCGGCCCGCGCTGGAACGGGTGAAAAAACGCCCCCGGCAACGGCGCGAAAATCGCTGGCCAACACAGCAGGCCAAACAGTGAATTGACCAGGCTGTTTTCCACGTAGTGCACCGGCGCCGAATCCTGTGCCAGATGCGCCTGAACGTAGAACTCCACCGATAACGCCGGGTCAGTCCTGGGCAATTGCAGGTCCAGGCGCTGCATTTCCCGAGGCGCAGCCCGCTTGATGGGCGGCCCGCCGAGCTTGCGCCGCAGGCGTGGCAGCACGCGGAGCAACTGCTGGTGTTCGGCGGCGCTTTCCGGCGCCTGCTCGGCCTTCTCGGCCAGGTCCATGGCCTGTTCAAACTGACCGCTGCGTTCCAGCACGCGAATCAGTCGCGCCCGCGCGCCGGGATAAGCGCATTCGCGGTACAGGTTCAGGGCCATGGAGAAATCCGCGATGCGCTCGCAGTACTGGGCCATCTGGAACAGCAGCTTGCCGCGCCGGCGTTGCAACCACGGATTATCCAGCGCCAGTCCCTTGATCCGCTCCGCCACCTCTTCCAGCGTTTCACCGGCCTCGAATTGTTGCTGGTACGCGTGCAAGAGGACGCAGGCATCCACGTCTTCGCGGCTGCGCAAACCGCGGGACTCGGCGCAGAATTCGACTTTTTCGTAGGTGTAGATACCGAGGTCAGCCAACACGAACTCCGACCAGTCCTGATACAGGTTGCCGAAAAACATCAGGCGCAGGCGATCGCACAATTGCATGATGGTCAGGCTGAACAGGCGCTCGTCCAGGGCCGGGCACCAGTCGTTGAAGCTTTGTACCTGGGGAAACTGCTCGCACAGCGCCGGCAGCCAATCGGCTTTCTTGCCTTTGGGGTGATCGATTGCCGGGCCAAAGGCCTGGAGGATTTCACCCTTGAGCAGCACCTCGAACAGAGCGTCGACTGTCAACGGTATTCGCTCATCGACCCAGCCAAGCGCTAACAGCGGCCCGACGGCGCTGCCGGTATCGCCGATTTCCTCGTAATGCAGTTTGCTCGCCCTGAAATGAACGCCCTTGCGCATGACCATTCTGACCAGCAGTGCCTGCGATTCACGGGGCAACCGCTTAAACTCATTAATGAAACGCAGCTCGTCGACGCTCAGCACATCGGCAAAGCGCTGATCAAGCCAATCAAGCACTTGCATGAAGTTGTTCAAGTAATAGAACGGATCGTCGAGGGGATTTGCGGTCACTGGAAAAAGGGCCATGGCGATGGATACTGGTTATGCATACAGATACCAGTTCCACGCCGCGTGGCGCAATCGGAAAAGGATAAATGGCGGCGCTGTACAGAATTTTCCCAAGGCAGTAGAACTTTCCGCCCCCTGGCGGCACCAACCGCCATACAGGTGCAGTGACAGCCTCGGGCTGATGGCGCTGCCTTAACCTACGGGAGGTGATCATGGACATCAAGACATTGGGCCTGCCCCTGGCTGTAGCGGCCTTGCTGGCGCTGGCCGGTTGCTCGACGCCAACGGTGGTGACGCTGCAGAACGGCACTCAATACCTGACCAAGGACATGCCGAAGACCAAAACCAAGGACGGGTTCTTTGAGTTTGAGGATATTTCCGGTGTGATGGTGAAAGTCAGGGCCGATGAAGTAGCGACGATTCGCGAAGAAGACTGACGTTTCTCCTGGCACGATGTGGCAGGTTTCGAGCACTGCTTTACACTCGATAGACCCCGTGCGACCGAATGACTGTGCAACGCTTCGACACAGGCGTTGCAATACGGGCATCACGCAAAGACTCAGGTGACGCCGAAATGAAAATGGTCATGCCACTTCTGGCCTCTGTGCTCGCCGTCAGCACGTGCATGACGGCGAGCCTGTGTGATGCCGCCACAAAGGCAAAACCCAAGCCAAAGCCCTTGCCAACGTACAAAACCAGTTTCGATTGCGCCACTCCCCAGGCATCCGCCGAAAAGCTTGTCTGTCACGACGCTCAACTGGCGCGCATGGATCTGGAGCTCAATCGTCTTTATCTCCTGGCGCTCACCGACGAACACTCAGTGCCGCGCCCGAATAAAGTCGAGATTGACCAGCGGTTCTGGCTTGAGTCCCGTAACCAGTGTGGTGGCGGGACTCAAGCCAAGGCCTGCGTCGTGCGAAGTTATGCCGAGCGTGCGTTCCAACTGCGCCAGGGTTCGGCCATTGCGAGAACCAAGGACCCAAGCAGGCTCACGGAAGGCCCGTTGGCTTATCGTTGCGCAGGGTTTAATGCATTGGTTGCCGCCACCTTCTTTACGGTCGAACCGGGCGTGGTGTTCCTCAAATGGGCCAACTCCTCGGTGACGCTGAACCAGGTGCCGAACAATTCAGGAAACCAATACACGGGCAAGGATTACAAGGGCAGCTACAGCTTCTGGCAAATCGGCGATGAGGTGTTTTTCCAGATACCCGGCTCAGGCCAGATGAGTTGCGCAGCCGAGCCGGTCGGCTGATGACGATGGCAACGGGACGTCCTGTCCCGTTCGCCTGACCAGGTTTCAGCTGCCGGTGCGAATCTTGTTCCACACTCGCGTGCGAATCCGGTCGATATTCAACGGCATGGCTTCCAGGGCAAACAACTTGCCCATCATTTCCGGGTTTGGGTAAACCTTGGTGTCGTTCTTGATGGCTGGATCGATCAGGCTGTCGGCCTGTTCATTGCCATTGGCGTAATGCACATAATTGCTGATGCCGGCCATGACGTCCGGGCGCAGCAGGTAGTTCATAAAGGCGTAACCGGCCTTTTCATCCGGGGCATCGACCGGCATGGCAACCATGTCGAACCAGATCGCTGCGCCTTCCTTGGGAATCGAGTAGCCGATGTCGATGCCGTTCTTGGCTTCCCTGGCGCGGTTTTCCGCCTGCAGGATGTCACCGGAGAAGCCGACCGCGACGCAGATATCGCCATTGGCCAGGTCACTGGTGTACTTGGACGAGTGGAAATAGCTGACATATGGCCGCACTTTCATCAGCAGGGCTTCGGCCTTCTTGTAGTCTTCCGGGTTCTTGCTGTGATGGGGCAGCCCGAGGTAGTTCAACGCCGCCGGCAGCAGCTCCGGGCCGTTGTCGAGGATGGCCACCCCGCACTTCTGCAACTTCTGCATGTTCTCGGGCTTGAAGATCAGGTCCCAGGAGTCCACCGGGGCGTTGTCCCCCAGCACGGCCTTGACCTTGGCAATGTTGTAGCCGATGCCGGTGCTGCCCCACAGGTACGGGAAGCCGCGCTCGTTGCCCGGATCATTGGTCTGCAACGCCTTGAGCAACACAGGGTTGAGGTTCTTCCAGTTCGGCAGCTGACTCTTGTCGAGTTTCTTCAGCGCGCCGCCTTCAATTTGCCGGGCCATGAAGTGGTTGGACGGGAACACCACGTCGTAGCCGGATTTGCCGGTCATCAACTTGCCATCGAGGGTTTCGTTGCTGTCATAGACGTCATAGGTAACGTCGAAGCCGGTTTCTTTCTGGAAGTTTTTCGTGGTGTCTGGCGCGATGTAATCCGACCAGTTGTAGATCTTCACGGTTTCGGCGGCCTGGCTGATCGATGCAACCAGCATCAGCGGGGCCAGAATCAGTGTCTTTCGCAGCATGGGTCGATTCCTGTAGGGTTTTTTTTGTTGGCAGGCAATCAAAGGATCAGCTTTCAAATTTCAAAGAATTGAAAATTCAAAAAATCAGGACATAGGTCTTGCGCACGGTTTCCTGGATGTCCCAAATGCCGAGGCTGTTGGCCGGCAACATCAGTGCGTCGCCGGCTTCTATGTGCAGGGGCTCGCCGCCGTCCGGGGTGAAGGTGCAGCGGCCCTGGATGAAGTGGCAGAATTCCTGGGCGACGATCTGCCGACGCCAGCGCCCGGGGGTACATTCCCAGACGCCCGTCTCGACGCCGTCGTCGCGTTCGACGCTGGTGGTCGACGCCACAGCCACCGGGGTGCCCAGGGGCACGGCGACCGGATTGGATTCTTCCAGTTTCAGGGTTGCGGTGTTCTTGAATTGCGTGATGCTCATGGGAATACCTGTCGATATAGCCTGTAGATGAGGAGCGTGCCGTTTAGTGCATGAAACCTTCCATGAAACCGGCCACCCCGCTGGCCAGCTTGCGCCGCCAGGGCGCAGTGGCCGGGTTGGCGAGGGTCTGGTCCTCATGGACAAAGCTGCGGATGATCGCGTTGTAGCCGAGCCAGCGGATCGGCTCCGGCTCCCAGGCCCGCAATGCATCGAGACCACGCTGGGGAATGACCCACGGCTGGCGCACCAGATCGGTGTCGCGTCCCAGGATCAGGTCGGCCAGCGTGCGGCCCCCCAGGTTGCTGGCACCAACGCCCTCCCCGCCATAACCGCCAGACAGCGCAATGCCATTGGCCCGGTCGCAAAGCATGTGCGGCTGGAAATGCCGGGACATGCCCAGGTTGCCGCCCCAGGAATGGGTGATCTGCACGTTCTTCAACTGCGGGAACAGTTCGCCGAACAGGTAGCGCCGCAGCTGTATTTCGTCAGTGGTCAGGTCGAAGTCGTGCCGCAGCTTGCCGGCGAACTGGTAGCCACCACGGGCGCCGAAGATCAGTCGGTTGTCAGCGGTGCGCTGACCGTAGGTGACCTGGCGACTGGCCTCGCTGAACGCCTGGCCACGACTCAGGCCGATTTCGTCCCAGGTGGCCGCCGACAAGGGCTCGGTCGCGACGATCAGGCTCTGCACCGGCATCTGGAAACGCCCCAATGGCGGCAGCGTGACGGAATAGCCCTCTACCGCCGGCACCACCCAGCGACTACGCACCGAAGCTTTCGCCGTGCGCAGGCTGCCGGACTGCCAATGGGTGACCGGGCTGTTTTCATAGATTCTGACGCCCAGGCGCTCCACCGCCCGGGCCAGCCCCCGTACCAGCCTGGCCGGGTGGATGGTCGCCACGTGCGGCGCGTAGATGCCGCCGTAGGGTTTGGCGATGCGGATCTGTTGCGCCAGTTGTTCCGGGGTCAGCCAGCGATAGTGGCTGTCGTTGAGGCCCTGCCGGTGGAGATCGTCCAGGTAGTGACGCAGGCTGGCCTCCTGCTCCGGATAGCGCGCCGCGCAATACAGCACCCCGCCTTTACGGTAATCGCAGTCGATCCCCTCGCGTTCGAGGACAATCTCCACCTCATCCGGAATGCTGTGCAACAAATCGTAGGAGGCACGGCGATCTTCGGCCGACAGGTTGGCCAACAGGCGATCTTCACCCAGCAAATTGCCCATCAGCCAGCCACCATTGCGCCCCGACGCGCCGAAACCGGCGGTTTGCGCCTCGACAATCGCGATGTTCAGGTCTGGTTTGTGCTGCTTGAGGTAGTACGCGGTCCAGAGCCCGGTGTAGCCCGCGCCGATGATCGCCACGTCGACATCCAGGTCCCGCTCCAGCGCAGGACGCGCCAACAGAGGCTCGTCGAGCTGGTCCATCCACAAACTGATAGTGCGCCACGCCGGCATGCAAGACTCCGCCACTCAAACTTCGATGGCATCGATCCTAGTGCGTGGGCTCAGGCGCTGTCTTGCGCGCGTGCACGCAAAGAAATTTGTTTGACGTAGGCCTTGGGCGACTGGCCGGTGTGCTGGCGGAAACAGCTGTAGAACGCCGACAGCGAATTGAATCCGGCAGCGAAGGCCAGCTCATCGATGCGCACTGGCGGCGTCGCGGCATCCAGCGCTGCGAGCAAATGTTGCAGGCGCGCCTGGTTGACGTAGCGGTAGAAGCTCTGGCCCAGCACCTGATTCAACAGGTAGGAAATCTGGTTGCGGCTGTAGCCACACTCCTTCGCCACCCGTTGCAGATCGAGCTCCGGGTCCAGATAAGGCTGTTGACCCTGGAAATACTGCTGCAGGTCATCGGCCATAAAGCTCAATTGGCGCGGCGACAGGCCGAGCCGGCTGACCGCCGGGCGCTGATTGCCGGACGTTTTGCTGCCGGGTTGCTCGTGCACCAATGACGCATATTCATTGACCCGCCAGATCAGCCCGTCCTTGACGGTAATCGCTTCGCTGGCGCGAAACGACACCAGCCCTTCACCGCCGCGCAGGGTGATGCGGTACTGAATGAACGCCGTGTTGCCGTCCAGTCGAATGCGGTCGGAATGCTCCAGCGCTTCATCCGGATCCCGGGGCATGCTGCTGCGCACATACTCGCGCAACTCGGCCAGGCCCATGACCTTGTTCTGGAAGAAATCGTTGTACTGGACTTCGGGGTGATAAAGCGTCATGACGCCATCCAGATCCCGGTGCTTCCAGCGCAAGTGATAGCGCATGACCGTCTCGCCCGTGGCCTGGGTTTGCAGCGGGCCATCATCATCGGCGTGCATTGAACATCTCTGCGGGAAAACACCGAGCTTGCCCAACTTGTGCGTTGTCTTCAACGACTAAACCGATGATGGCGGGCGCCCGCAATCGGCCGATAAGCGTGAGCCGGATCAAAAAAAACAGCGGCAATCGCCAAACGACCTGAAAACTCCACATTATTTTCACATCCGGATGCTACTTTTAAAAACTGTCACTGGTTGAACCAATGAAGGTTCTTCCCTCCTACCATGAGCTAACGGACGCGCTCGATAATGAAGGCGGGCAACACATGAATATAGGGTTCAGTAAGGTTACGTTTCCAAACGCCTGCCAGCTGATGCGCTGGCATTTTCATCCCATGGGTTTCGAGGCGAGCATGGACGCGCCGGGCAGCATGATTGCCCGTCTTTTTGATCGTGCCACTGGCGAGACCATGATCGCCATTGCCGGTATTCCGTGCGCCACCGTCATGAATGCTGCGGATGTAGAACTGATAATCGAAGCGGTGGAGGATGAACTTGAAGCCTTCGTACCACCACAAGCCCTCAGGAGTTATGCCTGAAGGCTGAACGTCCACAAAAAAGCCCACGTCAGGTGCAATACCGTTCATTTAAGAGATAGAGCGAGCAATAAGTAACCTGTGGCGAGGGAGCTTGCTCCCGCTGGACTGCGCAGCAGTCCCATTTTAGGGCCGCTTCGCGCCCCAGCGGGAGCAAGCTCCCTCGCCACAGATACAGTGTTCGTCCTTAAGTGAACAGCATTACACGTCAGGTGGGCTTTTTTGTGGGCGAACTGGTGGTATCCCCCCCCGCAAAAATGGTCATGCGTCAACTGTCACTTCTGAGCGTTTACAGGGTATCGATGGGCGGGCTGAATGAGCACTGCCGTGCCACGGCATGCAAATTCATCGGATGGAGTGAAGTCATGACGACTCAAGATGCTGCTCGAACATTGGATCAATCCGGCAGCCTGGACCCCGGTTTTGGCGACAATCAAAACGGCACTATCTTATTGCAAGGTACAAAAGTAGAAGCCATCGCTGTCTTGAAAGCTGAAGGCGCTAATCAAGGAAAAATCATCGGCGCCATCAGCAATGGTTCCAGCGCATTCACACTGTTTCGCCTCGACAAGACAGGATTGCTGGACAGATCATTCGGACCAGACGGAACAGGTTATGCGACAGGGCGCTTTGGCGCAGATACAACCCTCCCCACTGTAAGAGCCCTGACCATAATCGACAACGGCAGCATTCTGGTAACGGGAGATGTACGACAATCCTCGCTAGGTCCCCACTACCCTGCTGCGGCGCTTTTCAATAGCAATGGAACACCGAATCTGGTGTTTGGCACCTTCAGGTTTGAAGAAGCGCCACCTACATTGCCTGTTGAATCGAGTGTCCCGATTCCCCTGAACGACGCCGAAGCGAAGGCCGGGAAAATCCTGTTTGCCGTCAACAACAGCTCCCCGGGGCCTTACCGCAATTGGGGCTTGTTGATTCAATTGACACTCAATGGTGAGCTGGACAAAGACCTTGATGGGCGAGGCTACGTCTACTTTCGGCACAATAACGAAAACACGACAACGGTCGGCGCGGTAACACAGACTGACGGCACAATCGTGTTGGCCGGATATACATCCAGTCATGCCTTTCTGGCCGGATTCACCTCCAATGGCAAGATCGACCCGACGTTTGGAACAGGAGGTATCAAAACATTTGAGTCCCCCGAAGGTGCGATCAGGCTCAGTAAAGTGCTTGCACAACCCGATAACAAACTGATTGCTGTCGGCACAGTGACAAAGAGCCCTCAGCGAGGATGGGTGACAAGGACACTCAGTAACGGAACTTCGGACAACACCTTTAATAACGGCAATGAATTCATTACCCAGTTCCCCTTTCGGAGCTTGCAGTGGAACTCGGCAGACATTGACTCGAAAGGATCGATCGTGGTTGCAGGGGAAATAGATCAACGCTTATGCATAGTCGGCCGAATCACTGAAGATGGCCGCGTAGACACCACCTTCACTCCCACGGGTTTAAGTGACCCGAACGCGGCAGACACACCCAATGTGACGACCAGTGTCGCTGTGCAGAGCGATGCTCGAATCATTGTCGCCGGGATCAAAACAGATGCGTCGGTGAGTGGTTACGTTGGTTAAAGCATCGAAGGCGTCCTGACCTGTTTCTGATACTGAACATGTTTGCCCAGGCTGACGCCTTCGCGAGCAGGCTCTCTCCCACAGTATCCGGTGTTGTTCATAAATCTCGACCAGCACCAATTCCAGTGGGAGCGAGCTTGCTCGCGTCAAGGCCGCATTGGGAGTACCAGGTTGAACTCTGCATGTTCGCCATCTGGCGAATGCCCATCTTGTCGAAATATTGGGCTCAAGCAGAAGCCTTGCCCTGTCGATGGTCGACAAAGAACGCCTTGCCCTTGCCGATCCGGTCGGAGGCCTTGGGCATGTTCGCGGCCTGGGTGTCTTGGGCGTCGACGTACCAGTAGCAATGGCTGACGGCGCGGGTTATACCCACGTACGCCAGCCGCAGGATCTCGTCCTTCTGGGCGTTGTCGTAGGGTTCGCTGTCACCGGCCTTGCCCAGGCCCGCCATCCGGTAAACCTGATTCTTGTAAGGCGAGCTGGTCAGGTGCTGGCAATCGCCTAGCAAAAACACTGCATCGGCCTGGAGGCCCTTGGCGCTGTGATAGGTCAGTTGCTTGAGCCTGCGAGCCTCATACGGCAAGCTCGAATCAGCATTAAGTACTGGCTGAATATGTTGTTCTATCAATGCCTTATCGCTACTTCTTCGATAAAGCATCAAGATCGAATCACCCTTGCGGTAATGCTCCATCAGGCGTTGGGCCATGCCCTGGTCATCACGATCGAGGACGTTCACCGGCAGCAATGCCTTGGGTTCACCGCTGGCCTTGGCTTTTTTCCCGGCAATCGCCGGTGCTGCACGCACGATGTGCTCGGCGGCATCGATGATGTGCTGGTGGCTGCGGTAGTTGTCGCTGAGCATGACCTTGGTGGTGCTCGGCGACGGGAACTCCTTGTTGAACTCCATGAAGTAGGTCGGCGAACTGCCGCGCCAACCATAGATGGACTGCCAGTCATCGCCCACACAGAGCAGCGAGGAACGCTGGGCTCCGCGCCCTACGTGCATGGCCGGTCCGCGACTGCGGATCTCTGCCAGGCTGGCCCTGATCCAGGAGACGATTTGCGGCGAGACATCCTGGAATTCGTCGATCATCAGGTGTGACAGCGGCCGCAGCAGCTCATCGCCGAGCAGCTTGAGGTTCTCCGGCGAATGCTCGCTGAACAAGGCGAACATCCGGTTGTAGGTCATGATCGGCGGCTTCTGATCCAGCAAGTGATCTTCCAGCGCCCGCCAGTAAAGGCTCAAGGCTTCGAAGAAGAATCGGTCGGGATCGTCCTTGGCGAAACTCATCTGAGCCACGGCGCCCGGCACGTCCAGCCCGAGGTTTTCGATGAACCCGGCGGCGGCGACAAAACAATCGAGCAGCGGTGCGGAAGCGAGCTCGCCCTTGACCTTGTAATCGAAGCCCGGCCCGGCACTGGCATCGCCGGCAAGCGAGGCCAAAACGCGCTTTGATGACTCGTAACTATCAAGCCATATCAAAGGCTTACGACAGAAAGCTTGAAACAGGGTGCGCTTTACTGCCCACTCTGCGCGCACCGTCAGCTTGGCGTTCGGTCGCGTGACCTGCGGGTTTTCCCGAGGATCGAACCCGAGTACCACCCAGGCATCCAGGGACGGGATGTAGCCGTGACAATGGAACGTCGAACCGTTGATATCGAACGACTGGCGATTCGGTTCGATGCCCTTGATGGGCCAGGCACCTGCGCGAAACCATAGGTCCTCGATGGCATCGCACAGTTCTTCATCGCGTTTGGCCGCCAGTTCGGTCACGCCCATGCGTTTCTGCACATCCGGGTGATCGCGCTCCAGCTCCTTGAGTTGCAGGGCATGCCGGGACAATGGCTTGATCAGCTCGCGAAAATGCTCATCGTCACTGTGCAGACGGTGATAGCAGGCGTTGAGCTGCTGGCGTTGAGCGTCGTTGATCCGTAGATCGAACGGATTGCTATCGGCCTCATTATCACCCTGTGCGGCCCGCAGGCTGAGGTTCTCGAAAGCCTGCAGGCGCTCGAAACCCGGAAGGCTGCGCACCATCGGCAGGATCCGCGAGTGAAAGGTGCGCACCAGATCCCGCGCCTCCTTGAAACTGATCGCGCGGCCCCAGAGCGCAAACAGTTCGATCAGCTTGTTGATGAAGTCCTTGCGCGATTCACGAGTGAAGGTCACCACCGTCATCGAACTCAGTTCGAAGCCCAGGTAATGGGTCAACAGTAAGATACGCAGCACCAGGGTGGTTGATTTGCCTGCACCGGCACCCGCGATCACCGAGGTGGACGGTGTGTCGCTGAAGATCATTTTCCACTGTGCGGCACTGGGTTGGGCATGGGCCGGCAACAACCGGACGACATCGGCCTTCATGCGCTTCTTCAACTCGGCGCTCAACGGCAGGCGCCAGTCGTCGAACAGCAGGTCATCGACATTCGGCGGTCGGTGTTCAGTGCTGCGCGAGTCGCGGATCAGCAGGACCTGCCGACCCTCCTCCAGGCCTTCGAGCTTGCCTTCCTTGTAGCCGTAATCGACCCCGGCGCTGTGACCGCTGCGAAATCCGTCGGCCTGGCCATGCAACCACGACGCACGATGCTGTGCGTGCAGGCGGGTCAGGCTGTAGCCGAAGAATCGGGCGAGCAATCGCTTGACCAGCGGCATCTCGGCCAGGGGGCGAAGTTCAGGCGGAAGATCGGGGGTGTGTTGCGGCACGCGGACTGACTCCAGGGTGTGAGGCTGTTGAGCGCTATGGTGTCTGCATTTGCCGTCGAGTTCTAGTCAATTGCTTATGACTCATTGGCTTATGCGATGAAGTGAAAGCTGGATGAGAAACTTTCGAGTTCGTTTTATATCAATCCATTCGATGGGAATGCTGCATTTTTTACGCTTTTTATCGATTGTTGCCTGTTGGATGATGGCCGTCATCACTCACCGGTCTCGCTTCGTGGCTCAGGCACCTGGCCCCATGACGAACCTTTTCTGGAGACGATCATGCTTGAACTCAGACCTTTCAACTCCCTCGGCGGCGCTCACCACGGCTGGTTGGATGCTCACCACCATTTCTCGTTCGCCGAATACTACGATCCCAAGCGCATGAACTGGGGCAACCTGCGAGTCTGGAACGACGACGTGATCGCTCCCGGCACCGGTTTCCCGCAACACCCGCACCGGGACATGGAAATCATCACCTATGTCCGTGAAGGCGCCATTACCCACCAGGACAACCTTGGCAACAAGGGCCGCACCGAAGCCGGTGACGTCCAGGTCATGAGTGCCGGTACCGGGATCGCCCACAGCGAGTACAACCTGGAAGCGACGCCGACCAGGATTTTCCAGATCTGGATCATCCCGAACGAGTCCGGCCTGGCCCCGTCCTGGGGCGCCAAGCCGTTCCCGAAGGGCAACCGCGAAGGTTTTGTCACCCTGGCCAGCGGCAAGGATGGCGACGATCAGAGCCTGCGCATTCGCGCCGATGCCCGGCTGGTAGCGGCCAACCTGAAGGCCGGCGAGTCTGCCGAATACCCGCTGGACAAGGGGCGTCGTGCGTACCTGGTGCCGGCCACTGGGGTCATTGAAGTCAATGGCTTGCGTGCACAAGCTCGAGATGGTGTCGCGGTTGCTGATGAGCAGGTTTTGCGAGTGACTGCCATCGAGGACAGCGAGATTGTTCTGGTGGATCTGGCTTGATTCGGTAATTGCCGGACGGCACAAAAAAAGGGGCGACCGTGAATGGTCGCCCCTTTTTACATGTGAATCATTTGTGGCGAGGGAGCTTGCTCCCGCTGGGGTGCGAAGCGACCCTGAAACCGGCAAACGCGGTTTCATGAAACACCGCATCGTCTGGATTTACGACTGCTTCGCAGTCGAGCGGGAGCAAGCTCCCTCGCCACAGTTCTCACTCACCACAGTGCCCGCGATCACTTCGCGGAAATGGCACCATCCACCAGTGTTTGCGCCTCGGCCACCAGTTGCTTGAGGTGGTCGTCGCTGACAAAGCTTTCGGCGTAGATCTTGTAGATGTCTTCCGTGCCCGATGGGCGCGCCGCGAACCAGCCGTTCTCGGTCATGACCTTGAGGCCGCCAATGGCCTGGTCATTGCCCGGTGCGTGGCTGAGGATGCTCTGGATCGGCTCGCCTGCCAGTTGGGTCGAGGTGACCTGTTGCGGCGACAGCTTGCTCAACAGCGCTTTCTGCTCCGGATTGGCCTTGGCATCGACCCGCACCGAGAACGGCTCACCCAGTTCATCGGTCAAGGCACGGTACGCCTGGCTCGGGTCGCGACCGGTCCGCGCGGTCATCTCGGCGGCCAGCAGGGCCGGAATCAAACCGTCCTTGTCGGTGCTCCAGACGCCGCCGTCCTTGCGCAGGAACGAGGCACCGGCGCTTTCTTCGCCGCCGAAACCGAGGGATCCATCGAACAGGCCATCGGCAAACCATTTGAAACCGACCGGCACTTCGTACAGGCGGCGATCCAGGCGCTTGGCCACGCGATCGATCAGGCCGCTGCTGACCACGGTTTTACCCACGGCGGCATCGGCGCGCCATTGCGGACGATTCTGGAACAGGTAGTCGATGGCCACGGCGAGGTAGTTGTTCGGCGCCAGCAAACCACCAGACGGCGTGACGATGCCATGGCGGTCGTGGTCCGGGTCGCAGGCAAATGCCACGTCGAAGCGCTCTTTCAAGCCGATCAGGCCTTGCATGGCGTGGCTGGACGATGGGTCCATGCGGATCTGGCCGTCCCAGTCGACGGTCATGAAACGGAAGGTCGGGTCGACCTCTTTGTTCACCACGTCCAGGTCCAGGCGGTAATGCTCGGCGATCGCCGACCAGTAGCGCACCCCCGCTCCACCCAACGGATCGACACCCAGGCGCAGCTTGGCGTCGCGGATGGCGTCGAAGTCGATCACGTTGATCAGGTCGGCGACATAGGTGTTGAGGTAATCGTGACGATGGGTGGTGCTGGCCTTCAGTGCCTGCTCGTAGCTGATGCGCTTGACGCCGGCGAGCTTGTTGGCCAGCAGTTCGTTGGCCTTGGCTTCGATCCACTTGGTGATGTGGGTATCGGCCGGACCACCGTTGGTTGGGTTGTACTTGTAGCCACCGCTTTGCGGCGGGTTGTGGGACGGCGTGATGACAATGCCGTCTGCCAGGCCGCTGGTGCGACCGCGGTTGTAGCAGAGAATCGCATGGGAAATGGCCGGTGTCGGCGTATACTCGTCACCCTCGGCGATCATCACGGTCACGCCGTTGGCCGCCAGTACTTCGAGGGCGCTGGCGCCGGCCGGCGTGGACAGCGCGTGGGTGTCGATGCCGACAAACAGCGGGCCATCGATGCCTTGAGCTTCGCGGTACAGGCAGATCGCCTGACTGATCGCCAGCACGTGCCATTCGTTGAAACTCAAGTCGAACGAGCTGCCCCGGTGCCCGGACGTGCCAAAGGCAACGCGCTGGGTCGAAATCGCGGCATCATGCTGGCCGGTGTAATAGGCCGTTACCAGTCGCGGGATGTCGACCAACAATTGTGCCGGTGCCGGTTTACCCGCAAAAGGACTGAGTGTCATGCAAAACCTCTGGAATAGAGTGGTTCAGGAATTGGGTCGCAGTTTACTGGCAGTTTGACCGCAACGCGATGAGATCGATCCAATACAGTGGAGGTTGTTATTTTTTGTCTCACTCACTCACTCGATTGATTCCAGGCGCAGCGCATCCCCCAGCAGTCCCAGCGCGGCCGCCAGGTTGTGATCGCCGCCGAAGGTATGACTCAGGCGCAAATGCTGCCCGTACAGTCCGTGGAGGCTGAACAGCTCGCCCGGCGCGATGACCACCTGATGCGCCAGCAGGCGCTGGAACACACGACGGACATTGACCCGACGCAACGAGCGCACCCAGATCGTTGCGCCACCTTCTGGTTCGACGAAATGCAAGGCATCACCCAATCGCTCCTGCAACAACAGGGTCATTTGACACTTGCGCTCCTTGAGCAGCCGGCGCAGCACCAGCAGGTGTTGATCGATGCGACCGCTGCTGTACAAGCGGGCGATGGCTTTCTGGCGAATCGGTGAAAGACGAAAGGAACGCAGTAGAAAGTGCCGTTGCAGCTCAGCGCTCAAATGCCTGGAAAGCAGATAACCATAGGGTGCTTCAGGCCCGATGATTTTCTCGAACGTGGAAAACACCATCAGCCGTTCAGGGTCCAGCAAGTCTCGAAAGCGCACGCAGCCGAGGTCGAATCCGAGTTCGCCATAACAGTCGTTTTCCAGCACCCAACTGTCATGCGCGGCCAACAGCCGGGCGATGGCCTGCCTGTTTTCGTCAGGCGCCAGGCTGCCACGGGGCATGTTCAGGGCCGAGGACAGCATCACCAGCCTTACCGGCTCGGTATCCAGCAGCATGTTGAGCCGTTCCGGATCCAGGCCACCATCGGCTTGCACGGGCAGTTCAATCACCCGCACGCAAGCGGCTTGAAACAAACGCAGGATCGTCCAGTCGCACGGCGATTCGACCACCACCGTGGCGTCTTTCAAGCCCAGCACGGCGATCAGGATTTCCAGTACACCGCGAAGGTCGGCGCCGATGTAGACATCATCGGCGTGCCAGTAACGCATGGGAGACGTGGTGTAGCGTGCTGCCAGGGCGGTGCGCAGTTCGAGTTCGCCGCAAGGCTGCGAAGGCGACTGCGGCTGGCGGGGGTACTGGCGCAACAACTCCCGCTCCAGCAGCAACAAAGGACTGTCGAGTGGCTGCAACAACGCCGGTTCATCGGCGCTCAGCACCAGCATCCCCGGACGCCTGGCATTCACATAGACCGCCTCCAGCAGGTCGCTGCCGCTGTCCTGTGGGTTGATTGAAGACACCGGCAACGCGTAGTAACCGGACTTGGCCACCGAATAGACCCGCCCTTCTTTCTCCAGCAGCGAATAGGCGTATTGAATGGTCGAGATCGACACATTGAGACGCTCCGCCAGATGCCGCAGCGACGGCAGGCGGATGCGCGAATCCCCTTCAGACTCGTTGATCAGGCTGACCAGGTATCGATAAACCGCCTGATAGGCGAAATCCGTTTCTCGTGGACCTTTCATGGGCGAAGGCCAACCACGCTGGCTGAAAATCCGCCCACGCTCAGTGACCCGCTGACCATTCATCCACCGACGTCATGCCGGCGTCAGGATCGTCCGGCGTATTTTGCGATGCGGCCCTTTGGATGATGGCTTCAGGCGCCCCGCCATCGCCTGCGGGCGTCCACTCCATGCGGTAAAGCTGGCCGATCAGGCTGACGGGCAGTCCGCTGACATCAATCATCCATTGCATGATTTGTTCGGCCACCGGATGCCCCTGCATGGCCTTGTGCAACTCGGGCATGGCCACCAGCATGCCCGGATGGCACTGACGCAGAAATCGCTCGAGCCCCGCACCTTTTTCGATAAAGGGCGCAAACAGCAGGCACACCAGTTGTGCTTCGCTCAGGCCCAGGTTCTTTTGCGCCTCGGCCGCCGCCCGGGCGCGCAATTCGGTCAGTATCGCCGGATTGCCGAATTGCTCGATGGCCTGCTCGCACAAGCGCTCGGGCAAACGCTTGCGACGCATCATCACCAAGGCACGTTGCAGGTATTGCGCAACACCGGATTCGTAATTGCGATTCTGCACGAAGCACGCATGCAACCCTCGGACGTGCGCGGTGATCGATGGACTGACGAATTCGTTGTCGCTGATCTGCGCGGACAGTTCGTCTGGCTGGAAGCCGAGAAATTCAGTCAGCAATGGCCAGCGCTCTTCCAGGTTGCTGACCAGCAGGTCGTGAATGTCGATGCAGGCCGTACGACGACAGGTCTCAAAACGCTCTTGCGGACGCCATGGGGCCTGGCCGTAATCGGCGTAGAACCCGTGATAACAGTCGCTGCCCAGCTCATCGAGCAATGTAAACAACCCCGCATAACCGGGCTCACCCGTGTGGGAAAACTGGAGCCCGGCCTTGGTGGCGGCACGTTTCAATCCCTCGATGAACTGCTTCTGCTGACGCGGCGTGTCGCTGATGAGCAAGGCGTCGACACCAGCGTCCCAGCGGGCGATTTGTCCATAGAACTCTCCCGTGGCCAGATAACCGTCATCCCACAGGTCGAACCCGTCGCGCCATTCCCGTCGATGGCCGATCATCAACAGGTTCAGGCGGCTAGACTCGCGACCGGCGTCGGAGATCGGCGTCAGGTGGTTGAACGGCAAGACTTCCCGATCATCAACCATCAACACCTCGACCCGGGGATCGTCATAGACAAACAATGCGCTGTTGGTCCGGTGCATGTTTTCCACGGCTGCGCCACTTGCCCCGTTCAATCGCAACGAGGCGATGCGCAACTGAAATGTCGCCGGCGTCCGCGTGGCGATGGTCAACTGCGCAGCACGCAACAGCGCCAGGGTGTAGCAGTTGTCACGGGCCCCGGACTGGATCGCCAACACCTTGTAATCGCCAATGCGCTCCATGCCCCCGGCCGCTACTGCCAGGCGCTGAATCAACAATTGCAATGCAGTGCGTTCGGCACGGGAGAAAAAACCCAGCAATCGCTGCAGCACTTGTTGATAGACATAGTTCATCGCTTGGTCATGGATGCTGGTCATCTTTATTTACCTGATACTCGTAAGTTCAATATCGTGCAGACAGCAAATCCCGTTGGACTGTCTGCACGAATGGAGTCATGGACTTTATTGCCAAATGCTAACACTTGAATTTTCTTGAAATCATTTGAAACGATCGCAACACCCCCTCGATTTGACGACAATGGCGAGGCTGTAGCGCCCGGCTGGAAAGGGTTTGCTCGCTTGAAGTCGAAGTCCTAGGAAATATCCGACAAAGTCCCACAGACACTTAATACAAGAAATAAGGAAGGAAGTTGTCGCTGTCTTTTTGGCAACTAAACAACAACCAACTAATTTGGAGATTTGCACCGATGGCGCACAGTGAAAAGTTTCAGCCTGACACCCAGCCATGACTCATTCCTTGAGATGAAAGTAATCATTCAATTATCAGGGCTTAGTGGCTGATTAGAAGCTACAGATTACGGGCAAAAACCAGTTCAGTTGCTGGACCGGCCTGCGGATCGACGGATTTCGGGGCGCAAACGAAAGAGTCCGTGCGGGCACGGACTCTTGGGAGGGCTGTTGGGTGAGTGTTAGGCCGGTTCGACCAGCAGCGCGACCCGTTCGCGACATGGGCATTCGTCCATGTAGCGGTGTGCTTCGACAAACTCGGCAAACGGGAAGACCCGAGTCTTGAGCGGCAGCAGAACGCGGTCGGCGGTCAGCTGATTGATGTCGCGCAAGGCGCGTTGCAGTGCGGCCTGGTCCTGGGTGATGCCCAGTTCCGGCTTGCCCGTGAAGTTGCCGATGCAGTGCACGAAGAACTGAATGTTCTTCTGGAACGCTGCGCAGGCCGGGAAAGGCGTCTGGTTGCCACCTTGCAGGCCGTACAGCACCAGGCTGCCGCGAGGTGCCAGCACATCGCCCAGCAACGACATCTGCGGACCGCCCAAACCATCGAACACCACGTCCACGCCACGGTTATCGGTGATCTTGTTGATCCGCATCAGCAGATCTTCTTCCTCGGTGACGATCACTTTATCGGCACCCAGCGACAGCAGGTATTCACGTTCCTCCGCGGTCTTGGTCGCGGCGATCACTCGAACACCCAAGGCCTTGCCCAGTTGTACGAACGAAGGTCCGGCGCAATGACTCGCGTCAGTCACCAGGGCGAATTGGCCGGGCTTGACCCGTGCCAGATCCGCATAGGCGAAATAGGCGATCAACAACGGCGTGTAGTGCACGCTGGCTTCAATCGGGCTGAGCACATCCGGATAACGGGTGACTGCCGAGCGCGGCAAAACGATCTGCTCGCCGTAGACCGGGTAGTCGTTCGGGCTTTGGGCCGGAAAGCTGGCGACCTTGTCACCGACCGCCAGGTCATCGACGCCATCGCCGACAGCGGTGACGATACCGGCCATCTCCTGGCCCAGGCCTGAAGGCAGACGGGCATGGGACGGGGCCAGGTTCTGGCGCCAGAGAGTGTCATACCAGCTGATGCCAATCGCCTCGACGCGCACCTGCACTTCGCCCGGCGCAGGCAGAGCCGTCGCATGCTCTTCGCATTTGAGCACCTCGGCTGGACCAAACTTGTGAAAACGGATCGTGCGGGACATCGCAAACCTCGCCAAATGAACCTCTAATGCCTTGAACTCTAGCTGGGCTTTCAACCCAACACTATCTGTGGCTATTAATAGTCGACATGCCTGTCATTGATTCCGCAGCGGCGGCAACATCGTCAAATGTCGTAAGAAACCGAAGCAGCCTGTGTAGGAAAAACTGAATTACTCGGTGCAGAGTACCAGCCTTTCCCCGTAATATTCCTGCTGGCCATTGTTCTCATATGGCCGCCCACGTCAAGCTTGCTGACTCTGCCAGGACTCCAGATGAATCGTAATGACCTGCGTCGTGTCGACCTGAACCTGTTGATCGTTTTCGAAACATTGATGCACGAACGCAGCGTGACCCGTGCTGCGGAAAAACTGTTCCTCGGCCAGCCCGCCATCAGTGCGGCGCTCTCGCGCCTGCGCGGCCTGTTCGATGACCCTTTGTTCGTGCGTACCGGCCGCAGCATGGAGCCGTCCGCCAGGGCGGTCGAGATCTTCGCCCTGCTCTCGCCGGCGCTGGATTCGATTTCCACCGCCGTCAGCCGTGCGGCCGAGTTCGATCCTGCCACAAGTACCGCCGTGTTCCGCATCGGCCTTTCGGACGACGTCGAGTTCGCCTTGCTGCCAATGCTGCTCAAGCGCCTGCGTGCCGAATCGCCGGGGATTGTGCTGGTGGTGCGCCGGGTCAACTACATCCTGATGCCGGGGTTGCTGGCATCCGGTGAGATATCCATCGGTGTCAGCTACACCACCGACCTGCCGGCCAACGCCAAGCGCAAGGTACTGCGCCGCAGCCAACCGAAGCTGTTGCGTGCCGACACCATGCCGGGGCCGTTGAGCCTGGATGATTACTGCGCTCGCCCCCATGCTCTGGTGTCGTTCGCCGGCGACCTCAGCGGCTTCATCGATGAAGAACTGGAAAAGCTCGGGCGCAAGCGTCATGTGGTGCTCGCCGTGCCGCAGTTCAACGGGTTGAGTACCCTGCTCGCGGGCACTGACATCGTGGCTACGGTGCCCGATTACACTGCTGATGCACTGACCGCCGCGGGCGGTGTGCGGGCCGAAGATCCACCGTTGCCGGTGCGCAGCTTCGAACTGCATATGGCCTGGCGCGGGTCGCAGGATAATGATCCGGGGGAGCGCTGGTTGCGGTCGCGGATTCAGATGTTCTTCGGGGACCCTGAGAGTCTCTAGGCGTCGCCGGGCAGGCTGTTCAGCCTGATCATTTCTGCCTTTTGATAGACCATGGAGATCCATCCACTTCCAGTGGTTTGCTACATTCGGGGGCATATTTGAGAGCATGCTTTGGATGGTTTGAAAAGGATGCCCCCAGCCTAAGGCCAAGCACGCTATTGATGAGGATAGCTCCGACCGGACTCTCTGCGAGTCGATAGACCGGCCTGAGGCTTTCAGCGCAACGGTGGGGATCCGGACAGTCTCACATAACCGAGCACTTCAGCCGCACAAGCCAATAAATACAGGGGGTTTATCCTCCGGGCACCTCCGATCAAATCCAGCTTCCTCCGGTACATTCAGACATACCGAGTACACCTTTATCGCCGCAGTGGAGGACCTTGCGCGCGATGAGGCTTGGGCGGCAGTAACGGTGGATTGCTCATGAACATCGACTGGGTTGAGTGGTTCATATCAGTATGCGATGCTGACTTGGTAGCCCCTGATCAGGGACTCAATCAGCTATACTTGCCAGGCACTGACATTGGGGTGCCGAAAATGGAAAAGCTGAGTCTGCAGACCAAGAAGGCGTGGTTCGCCAAGCACCGCAAGGCCAATTTCGCCGCCAGCCTGCGCCTGGAAGGTTTCGTGCCTTCTCCAAATGATGGCGACATCAAACTCCCTACCCGAGAAGCTGCCCTTAAAGCTGTGCGGCACGTCAAAGTTTGAGTCACGACAAATACGGCACTGACCAAGCCCCGGATTGCTATCCGGGCACCGAGGTTCTAGTAAACCTGCTCGACCTGCATGACGCCGATGACCTTGATGAGGCTGAGCGCTATCTCAACGAAGTCGCCTTGGCGCGACTGGAGTTCGTCGACCCCCCTTACAACGTAGCTACCCTGAAGCGGATCCACCGCACTTTGTTTGCTGAAGTTTACGAGTGGGCTGGAAAGATCCGCACACTCGCAATCAGCAAAGGCGACACTAGATTCTGTAGCCCGGAGTTCATCGAGAAGGAAATCGGAAAGGAACTTTCCAAGATTGCGAATGCGGGTTGGTTTGAAGGGTACCCCCGCCACTTGCTTGTTGCGTCCATAGCCGAGTCCTACGGCACGATCAATGTTGCGCCCCCCTTCAGGGAGGGTAATGGCCGGACCCAGCGGATCCTCTTTGAATGGATCATCCTCAATACGGGATATACGATCGATTGGAGCCTGGCTGATCGCCAAGAGTGGATCGATGCCTGCATACACTCGTACTACGGCGATGATGATGGCCTGACCGGCGTCTTTGATCGATGCATCGGAACGAAGATTCAAGAAGATCAGCCACTGAACCAATAAAAAGAGCGCCATCCATCAGACCGCGTGAAAACGCGGTCTGCCTCCACTTGATGGAGCTCATGGTCACGCGTTGACGTCGACCACTACGCGGCCCTGGACTTTGCCTTCGAACATTCGGCCGATCACCGCGGGCACCTCCGCCAGACCCACCACCTGCGTCGTGCGCGCGAGTTTGCTCAGATCGAGATCGCTTGCCAGGCGCGTCCAGGCCTGGATTCGGGACTCGTACGGGGCATTGACGGAGTCGATGCCAGCAAGGGTTATATTACGCAGGATGAAGGGCAACACCGACCCTGGAAGATCCATACCCTGAGCCAGACCGCAGGTCGTCACCACACCGCGATACCGGGTCTGCGCCAATACGTTCGCTAGCGTATGACTGCCGACCGAGTCCACAGCACCAGCCCATTTTTCAGTCGCTATCGGTGTTCCCTGGGCAGAGAGCGTTCGGCGATCGATGATCTGCGCCGCACCTAGACGGGTCAGATAATCTTGCTCCTCAACGCGCCCGGTCGATGCGACCACGCGATAGCCGAGACCGGAGAGAATCGCAATCGCGATCGAGCCGACTCCGCCATTGGCGCCAGTGACGAGGACGTCACCGCGAGCCGGTGTGAGACCGCCATGTTCCAGCGCCAGTACCGACAGCATCGCCGTGTAGCCTGCCGTGCCGATAGCCATTGCGTCCTTGGTCGAGAATACGTCCGGAAGCTTGACCAGCCACTCGCCTTTTACACGTGCCTTCTGAGCAAATCCGCCGTGATGGGTCTGGCTCAACCCCCAACCATTGGCGACTACGCGATCCCCCACACTGATGCCGGGGTAAGCCGAGGCTTCGACGGTGCCGGCAAAATCGATCCCGGCAATCAATGGAAACTGCTTGATGACGTCGGCGTATCCACTCAGCGCCAGCGCATCCTTGTAGTTAACGGTTGAATAGTCGACCTTGACGGTAACGTCGCCAGGCATGAGATCTCGCTCATGCATATCAACTACGCTGGCCGAAATCTTATCGTCTGTCTTTGTTGCGAGCAGTGCTTTGAACGACATCATATTCTCCTCAATGACCCTGCGGGTCGAAATCAACTGAAGGCACCAACGCCTCGCGCAACTGAAAAACTAGTGCAGGTCAGGTAACGTTTTGTCAGGATGTTCGGGATCGAGAAAAGCCAGCGCCTGCGCTACGAAATTGGCGTGATTCTGGAAAATCGCACCATGTCCGGCATCTTCATAAATGATCAGTTGCGAGTTCGGGATGCGGCGGGCCATATCAGTAGAGTTCACTGTCGGCACCATGATGTCGTTATCACCATTGGCGATCAGAACCGGGATCCGGATACTGCCGAGATCCTGGGGTGCCTGCCGCCCCCACGCCTTGATCGCCTTCAACTGTCGCGAGAAGGCACTTGGTGTGGGTCCCTTGTCCCGATCCGTTTTGCGCTCCTTCAGTCGTTTCAAGAAGGCCTTCGCGGCTTGGCGACCATTGGTCGAGGCTGTGAAGAACAGATAGAACTTCGGATCCCGCAGCGTCAGTAACCCCTTGATCATCAAGGGCCAGGATGCCGCCCCTACCTTGTCAATGTCTTTGCCGCCCGCCGGCCCCGTACCCGCCAGAATGAGCTTGCGTACCAGGTCGGGGGCTTTGAGCACGATGTCCTGTGCCACGAATCCGCCAAGGGAAAAACCGATTAGATCAACCTTCTCCAAGCCCAGCCCGTGGATCAGGGCTATAGCATCCCGCGCCATTTCATCAATGGTCAGGGGCGCTGTTCCTCCCGATGCGCCGATGCCCCGGTAGTCAGTGGCGATGACGCGATGCTTACTGGCAAGACCATCGATGATCAGCGGGTCGAAGTTGTCCAATACCGCCCCCCAATGGTTAAGAAGAATCAGCGGCACTGCGCTGCGAGGCCCCAGGTCACGGTAGGCAAACACGGTCCCTGCGACATTGATCGAGCGGTTCACGGCAGTTACGTAGGACGTACCCGATCCAAGGTGAGTGTCGGAATGGGTCATTGTTTACTCCGTGCGTCTGATGTGGACCGGGAGTCCTGATCTGGGGAGGTCCCGGTCTGCTTTATGTCGATTGAAAGTGATGACGCCCCTACCCCTGCGCGTCGTCGGAATACTTACGAGGGCGTGCGATACCGCTCTGCTACATGCGCTTGTCTAATGTCTGAAATGAGCGCTTGTCGCGCGGCATCCAGAGCGGTCCAGCGACTGGCGTCATGCAGTGGCGGGATGGTCACAAGCTCACGCCGATCGAAGCCCACCAGCGCGGCATCCACCAGCTCACCCACCTCCATCAGTTCCGGCAGCGCATTGATGTCGATGCCCGCACGCCCCCAAATCTCCGTGCGGGTACCGGCAGGAAGCACAGCCTGGACATAGACGCCTTTGGGCGCGAGTTCCAGACTCAGCCCCTGGGATAGGAACAACACAAAGGCCTTGGTGGCGCCATAGACCGACATGCCGAACTCCGGCGCCAAACCAACCACTGAGCCGATATTGACGATCGCGCCTTCACCAGCCTGCGCAAGCCGAGGGGCGATAGCGCTGGCGAGTCGCACCAACGAGGTTGTGTTGAGCGCGATGAGTCGAGCGACATCGTCGGTCGTCTGCTCGATGAAGCTGCCAGACTGGGCTGCCCCGGCGTTGTTAATGAGGATGCCGATGCGCGAATCATCGCGCAGGCGCGTCTCGACGACGGCCAAGTCGCCGGGCTGGGTGAGATCGGCCTGGAGGATATCGACAGCGACGCTGTGTTCCTCACGCAGGCGAGCCGCAAGCGTCTCCAGCCTGACTTTGTCGCGGGCAACCAGCACCAGATCGTGGCCGCGACGTGCCAAGCGCTCGGCATAGGTGGCGCCGATGCCGGAGGAAGCGCCGGTAATCAGGACTGCGGGATGGGTAGTCATGTATTTGCTCTCTTGATCAGGTGAACCCATGTCGGGCATGCAACGTTCAAAGTCGACACCGCGCCAGTGTTACAGGGCACTGGCGTCGCCGAGGGCCGGATAGTCGATGTATCCCGCAGCACCACCACCGAACAGCGTGGTCGGATCGAACGACGCCAACGGCGCTGCGGTTTTCAGACGTTCCACCAGATCGGGGTTGGCAATGAATGGGCGCCCGAACGCGAAGAGGTCTGCCTTGCCTTCGGTGAGCCGGGAGGTAGCGAGATCCAGGTCATAACCGTTGTTGGCGATGTAGGTGTTCCTGAATCGCCGGCGCAGGGAATCAAAGTCGAACGGTGCGACCTCGCGCGGCCCGCCGGTCGCGCCCTCGACGACATGGAGATAGACGATGCCCAAGGCGTCGAGCTGATCGACGAGGTAGTCGAACTGCCCCTGTGGATCGCTGCTCGAGACACCATTGGTGGGCGAAACCGGCGAGATACGAATGCCGGTGCGCTCGGCGCCGATCTCACCCACCACTGCTGCCGTCACCTCCAGCAGCAGCCGAGCGCGATTTTCGATCGACCCGCCGTAGGCATCGGTGCGTACGTTGGCACCGTCCTTGACGAACTGGTCCAGCAGATAGCCATTGGCGCCATGGATCTCGACGCCATCGAAGCCTGCGGCAATAGCGTTTGCTGCGGCCTGGCGGAAATCGTTGACGATCCCGGGCAGTTCGTCGAGCGCCAGCGCCCGAGGCTCGGAAACGTCGACAAAGCTGTTGTTGACGAACGTCTTGGTTGCGGCCCGAATGGCCGAGGGCGCCACCGGAGCGGCGCCGTTCTCCTGTAGATCAACATGCGAAACTCGTCCGACGTGCCACAACTGCAGGAAAATTTTCCCGTTCTTCGCATGGACGGCATCGGTGACCTCACGCCAAGCGTCGATCTGCGCTTGCGAGTAGATGCCGGGCGTATCCTGGTAGCCCTGCCCCTGCTGAGAAATCTGTGTGGCCTCGGAAATCTGCAGGCCGGCCGACGCCCGCTGGCTGTAATACGTTGCAGCGAACTCGCTTGGAACGAAGCCCGCGCCGGCGCGGTTGCGCGTCAGCGGCGCCAGGACCACCCGGTTGGAGAGCGCCAGGGAGCCGAGGGTGTAGGGCTCAAATAAAGTTTTTTCGGTCATGCCTTGTTTCTCCCACGTTGACTGATGGTCGTTGTTGTGAGTGTGCATCGCCATACAATCGGCGCTTTCAGGTGGGCGGCGTTCATGGCCTGAGCCCTTCCAAAGTTAGCGAGCCGTTATGATGTCGATCATAATCTTATCCGTCAATAACTTTGATTATGATTGACATCAATGTATATTGACCGCCTGACAGTCAGCAGATTCAAAAGAGGCATGTGGGTATGAGAGTCACCAAAGCGCAGGCACAAGCGAATCGAGCGCACATCGTCGAGACGGCCTCCGCCCTGTTTCGTGAACGCGGCTATGACGGTGTGGGGGTGGCGGAACTGATGGCCGCTGCCGGGTTCACCCATGGCGGGTTCTACAAGCACTTTCGCTCCAAAGCCGATTTGATGGCTGAAGCAGCGGCGAACGGGCTTTCGCAGAGTCTGGTCAATAGCGCAGGCCTCGACGTCACCGAGTTCGTCAATATTTACATGTCACGGGCTCACCGTGATGGCCGCAACGTTGGCTGCACGATGGCAGCCCTCTGCGGGGACGCTGCGCGTCAGTCAGAGGAGATCAAGGCAACGTTTGCCGACGGGATCGAAAGCTTGCTGGCAGCCCTTGAGCCTGGGGATTCGCTGGGCGACGTGGATCCGCACACAGTACGAGCACAGATGATCGACATGCTTGCCCATGTGATCGGCGCAGTCGTGTTGTCGCGGGCTTGCCCGGATGATTCCCCACTGACGGATGAGATTCTGGAGGTCTGCCGCGAAAAAACTCTCGCGACACTGTCACCGTCGCAGTCCACGTAGTCGTTGCCTCAGCGGCAATCCCGAGCAGGGAAGTTTTCAGCAAGACTGCAAGGGATGGCTTGCCAAAAATGCGGCGACTCGCTCAACGACCTCGTCTGGCCGGGAATCAGCAAAAAAATGTCCGCCCACTATCGCAGAGGCCTCCATCACTGTGCAGCGATCCACCCAAGTGGCGGGTAAATCATATTGCTTGGCCATCGCACCCGAGGCGCCATAGAGAATCAGCGCGGGCGCGGTGATACGTCGTCCGGAGCCTGACAAATCGTCCTCCAGATCCACAGTGAGCGTGGCGCGATAATCGTTGCAAAACCCAGCGATCGTCGCCGGATCACGCCAGGCTTTCCGATACGCCGCCAGTTGGTCTGCATCGAAATCCTCCGGCCCTGCGGCACCCCAGCCGAACAGGCAACTCTCGAAGAAGAAATCGGGATCTGCCTCAATCATGCGCTCCGGGAAGGGTGCGGGCTGAGAAAGGAAAAACCAGTGCCAGTAACTGTGGGCTACGTCCTTGCGCAGATCTGTCAGCATCACAGCCGTAGGAACGATGTCCATTAGCGTGACGCTCGCCACCTTGTCTGGATAATCCAGTGTCATCCGGTATGCAGTGCGCGCACCACGGTCGTGTCCAACAAGATGGAACCGTTCATGCCCGAGCACACACATCAATTCGGCCTGATCCGCAGCCATGGCGCGAAATCCGTAGTTCGACAGATCCGGTTGAGCCGGCGGCTTAGACGATGCGCCATACCCACGCAAATCAGCACAGACAACCCGATAGCCACGCGCGACCAGCCCAGGTGCGATACGCGCCCAGAGTGCCATGGTCTGCGGAAAACCATGGAGCATCAGTATGGGTTCGCCTGTACCCGCTGCAACACAGGCAATTTCTACATCACCTGCGGTAATTCGGTGCGTTTCGAAGTTTTCGAACATGGACGTCGTCTCGTTACTTTACCTTGACGATGACCTTGCCTTTTGCCCGGCCGGTTTCAACATAAGCCAAGGCATCCGGGGTCGATTCGAATGGAAAAACCCGATCCACCACCGGGCGTATGGCCCGGGAATCGATGAGCGCGGTAATCTTGCGCAATTGCTCACCGCTGGCTCTCATATAAAGAAATGAATAGCTGACACCACGACGCTTGGCTTTTTTCCTGATCCCATAACTCAACAGACGCATGACCAGTTTCAGGAACCCGGACAATCCAGCGCTTTTCGCAAAGTCCACATCCGGTGGTCCAGAGATTGAGATGAGCTTTCCACCCGGCTTCAGGATGCGTAACGATTTTTCGAGAGTCTCTGTGCCGAGGCTGTTCAAGACCACATCGTAGTCGTGCAGGATCTTTTCGAAATCGTCTTTGCGGTAATCGATCACGATATCCGCACCGAGACGCTTCACCCATTCGACATTCGCCGTGCTTGTGGTCGTCGCGACGGTCGCCCCCAGGTGTTTGGCCAGCTGAATGGCCAGTGTTCCCACGCCACCGGAGCCCGCATGGATAAGCACCTTTTGACCTTTCTTCAGGTTCGCTTTTTCGACCAGCGCCTGCCACGCGGTCAAACCAACCAGAGGGATCGAAGCCGCTTCTTCCATGGTGAGACCTTTCGGCTTGATCGCCAGCGAGCCTTGATCGATCGCAATGAATTCGGCGAATGCACCGATTCGATTGTCATCGGGCCGTGCATAGACCTCATCACCGGCCTTGAATTGCTGCACGCCTGAGCCGACCCGTACGACGACCCCAGCCAAATCATTACCCAGAATAAGCGGCATGCGATACGGCAAAATCATTTTGAACTCACCGTCTCGGATTTTTAAATCCAGAGGATTTACACCCGCCGCATGGATCTGGACAAAAACATCATCCTTGCCCAATTCAGGTTCTGGTATTTCGGTCGCCCGTAACGCAGCCTTTTTTCCATAGCGTTCGATAATGAATGCTTTCATCGTGCTTCCTTATTCCTGGCGTACCCAGGTTTGTGAGCGCCCTAATACCGGCACGCCAATGTAGCCGCGCACGCTGAGCTTTTTGCCGTTGTCGGTCAGGTAGACTTTACTGCTATAGACCTTGCCGTTATCCGGATCTAGGATTTGGCCACCGGTGTACTCTTCGCCATCCTTTCGCAAACCGGTCAGAACGGTCAGGCCTACAATCGGCACATTCTTGTTCACGCCTTCACATTTCTCGCACCTCGGATTCTGATTTTCTTTGAGAGCGGGAAACGCTTTTTCGATAATGCCCTTCAGAGTGCCATTGGATTCGGTGATTCGAATCAACGCCCTCGGCTTGCCACTGACATCGTCGATGTTTTGCCACAGGCCAACCGGCGAATTGTCGTCTGCCCACAGTGCCGATGACATGATTGCTGCTGCCAGGGTGAGTCCAAAGACACCTGTTTTGAGCGTACGCATTGTCTGAATCCTCATGATTGAGCGCTTGCAGATCTATAACGCTGTTATTTGATAAACATAACGCCGTTATGGCAGTATTGCAACATGACCACTGATAACTCACTCCCTAATGCCCCCACCCGCCTCGTCGAGGCAACCATCCGTGTGCTTGCGACCAGCGGCCCGTCCGAAGTCAAGGCCCGTTCGGTAGCGAGCGAAGCCGGCCTGTCGACGATGGGGGTTTACACACACTTCGGCGGAGTGCCGGAACTTCTACAAGCAGTCGCTGACGAGGGATTCAAGCGGTTGGCTGCAGTCTTCAAGCGTGTGCCAATCACGGATGATCCGATAACCGACTTATGTGCGATGCTCCTGGCTTGCCGAGACCTTGCACGAAGCAATCCCCATCTGTACGACTTGATGTTTGGTCTTTCGATTGACGGCAG
This sequence comes from Pseudomonas sp. GL-RE-26, assembly GCF_019956275.1. Classification (NCBI taxonomy): domain Bacteria; kingdom Pseudomonadati; phylum Pseudomonadota; class Gammaproteobacteria; order Pseudomonadales; family Pseudomonadaceae; genus Pseudomonas; species Pseudomonas sp. GL-RE-26. The sequence continues at coordinate 129,263 of NZ_JAHBDI010000001.1, read as the reverse complement.
ATATAGCCCCTCACGAGGTACCATGACATCGATTGCAAATGGGCAATCGGAAGCCTTCAAGGCGACATACGCGATTCTGATCGACGCGTGCGCTCGCTTGGTTGATGCCAAATGCGTTCGCAAAATCGATCCTGCTCTCATCGCGCCACAGCTGTGGAGTGCCGCGCATGGATTCATCATGCTCGAACTCGCTGGCCACTTCTCAGGTATGGAAAATCCTGCTTCGCAGATCCTGGTAGCGACGTGTAACAACATTGTTGTCGGCTTGGGAGCGAAGCGCGAAAAAGTGGAATCTTCCACTGCTGGCGTCATTGCCGGGTCGGCAACTGCGCTAGAACCTTGAAAAAACCGCGCAACCATGCAGTCACGCGGTGCGAACAGTATTTCAGTTCAAGTACGCAGCCACTCGGCATGTTCAGAGGTTGGGTCAACCGGTTCGCTCATGCAGAGAAGGGACCGGTCATGACAGATGCTCGTATGCTTTGCGGCTCAGTGCTCATATGTGCAACAGGATAGGGATCTGTATCGAGGCCACGCGCTGATTATCAGGTTGGCCGGGCACGCCACTGGACGGTTTCGTAGCGACCGCTTCACCTCGCTCATGAACACCTTCGTTATTGCGGGCCTGTGGAATCTGCGCCATGGCGTACTCGGCAAGTGCCGTGATGGTCAGCGCAGGATTAACCCCGGGATTTGCAGGCATCGCAGCGCCGTCACACACCAACATGTTGTGGTAACCGAAAACGTGAAGGTTCTGATCAATCACGCCGCGTTGGGCATCGGCGCCGATCACGGCGCCTCCCAGCACATGGGCTGTTGTCGGAATGTTGCCCAGCGCTTCCAGTACGTTGCTCTGGGCGATACCGCCCGTGTGCCTGGCCAACCACTGAGCGGCCTGATTACCCATCTCGATATACGTCGGATTTGGCTTTTTGCGGTTCTGCTCGGTGACGAGGCGATAGCCGCGGCCCAGCCAACGCTTCCTGGGACGCAGTGCAATCGCATTGTCCAATGTCTGCATCACCAGCAGCATCACCATGTGTCGGCTCCAGCCCCTTGGCCACATTGACTTGAGCCATCGCACCGGGTGCAACACGATATTCCCCAGCCACTTCAACGGCCGCGTCACGCGGTTACCCTTCCCGACCAATAGCGTGCAAAGCAAGCTCAGGAAGTCCGCGTTGCGACCATAGGTGAGAAACTCGATGTGGGTATCCTGATCGACGTGCACACTGCTGCTGGCGGTGACATCGTTCCAGGTTTTGCGGTCCTCGGGCAGGCGCACGTTCAGAACCGATTCGCTGTTGGTGCGCACCAGTTCACCAAGACGATCGCTGACCCGGGGCAACGAGCCGCCGTGTTTGCAGTTGGCCAGTAATTCGTTGGTACCGAGAGCCCCGCCGGCGAAGATCACTCCGCGGGCGGTGTAAGTATGGCGATCACGGGCGAACCAGGCGCCAGGGCGCTGGGTGGTCACACGGTAGCCGTCACTGCCATCGGCTGCCCCGATTGGGTTCACATCAACAACCTCGCGCTCTGCCAATATCTGCACGCCGCGTTTCTCTGCGAACCACAGGTAGTTTTTCACCAGCGAGTTCACGGCACCGACGCGGCATCCCACCATACAGGCGCCGCAACGTATACACCCGGTACGGTCAGGCCCTTCCCCACCGAAATAGGGGTCCTTGACGGTTTTGCCCGGTTCGCCAAAGAACACTCCGGTGGGTGCTCGGGTGAATGTGTCTTCGGTTGCGAAGTGTTGCGCCATCTCCCGGGCCAATTGCTGGTTCGTCGAGTCGAATGGCACCGTCTTTACCCCAAGCATGCGCTCGGCCGTATCGTAGTGAGGCTGCAATAGCCTGTCCCAGTGACCGAGCGCGCGCCACTGCACGTTTTTGAAGAACTCTGGCTTGGCGCGGTACAACACACCGCCATACACGGTGCTACCGCCACCGACACCCGACTGGCTGGGAAAAAAGACATGGCGAAACAGCGACATGCGCATGATGCCCTTCAAACCCAATGCGGGTGCCCACAGATACTTGTTGAACTGCCAGGCCGACTTGGGAAGGTCTTCGTCGCGATAGCGACGGCCGCGCTCAAGTACCCCGACGCGATAGCCTTTCTCCACGAGGCGCAGCGCCGAGACGCTGCCGCCAAATCCCGATCCGATCACCAGCCAGTCGAAGTCTGCGTTTTTCATGATGTGTCCCCTTCTACGTGCCGGTTGCTTTTCGCCTAAAGTCCATCAGGTAATTACCTGTCAATCGACAGGTTCGGTCCACATCTTGCGCAGTCTCAACTTGTCGACTTTGCCCACGGCATTCTTTGGCAGGCTGTCGATGATGTTGATCGTGGAAGGTCGTTTATAACGCGTCAGCCGGTCAGTGCAGTGCTCATTCAAGCCCTCCTGGGTACCGGCGAATCCCGTACGAAACGCGACGTAGGCAACAACAATTTCGCCAAGGGTCTCGTGAGGGACACCAATCACTGCTGCTTCAAGAACCCCCGAAAATTCGAACAACACATCCTCGATCTCCTTCGGATAGATGTTCTCGCCTCCGCGAATGATCATCTCTTTAAGGCGCCCGACAATGGCCAGATAACCGTCTTCGTCGATCCGGCCAATGTCGCCAGTGTGCAGCCAGCCATCGACGATGGTCTTCGCTGTTTCCTCGGGCTTCCCAAGGTAACCGCGCATGACGTTAGGACCTTGAACCAGTACCTCGCCAGTGGCGCCCTGCGGCAAATGCACACCGCTCGGGTCGGCGATTGCAATGCGTTGCCCGATGAAGGGCAGCCCGACCGTACCGACCTTGCGTAGGCCGTCGAAGGGGTTGATGGTCGAAGCGCACGTGCCTTCGGACAGGCCATATCCCTCAAGCAGCGGAAAACCGAAGCGAGCTTCAAATTTTTTCAGTAGTTGCGCCGATGCAGGCGCCGCGCCGCAGATGCCATACCGAAGACTGGAGGTATAAGGTTTTACCTCACGAGGTAACGCGTTAAGCATTGCGTAGATGGTTGGCACTGCAGAGAAGTACGTGGGTCGAAGCCACTCGACATCCTCAAAAAACGTGTCGACGTTGAATCGCTTGCGAATCGAAACCCGACCACCGCTTGATAGCGGGACAAGAGTGCTCACCACAATGCCGTTTACGTGAAAGAGTGGCAGTATCAATAAACAGTGGTCTGCTGCCGTGACCTTGAGTGAGTTTCGTCCCATTTCCGACATGGCTTCAATATTGGCGTGATCGAGCATCACGCCCTTCGGCAGGCCGGTAGTGCCACTGGTGTAGATCAACAATGCCAGTGCGCCAGGCTCTTCAAAGGGTACACCGGTGTAGGACGCCCCCATTTCCAGAGTGGCGACAGGCAGAGACTGCAGATTCGGGACTATGACTTCGCCGCTGGCGTTGATGAGCAGCTTCGCCCCCGAATCAACCAGTTGATGAGTGGCTTCCTTGCTGGTCAGCCCAGGATTGATCGGCGTGACCGCCGCCCCCAGACGCCAGGCGGCGAACATCGCCACCACAAACTCCACCTGGTTGGGCAACATGATAGCAACGACGTCTCCAACGCCCACCCCCCTGTCCGCGAATACTCCCGCTGCCGCGAGGACTCTGGAATGGAACTGCCGGTTAGTCAGGTTGCTGCTGTCGTCAGCGATGCACAGACCATCAGGCTCTGTCACCGCGCGCAAATCTGAAAGTTTGGAAAAGCACATTATTGTTGTTCTCTCTGAAAGTGACGGAAACGCTTGAATCAATTGGCTGAAGAGCCGAGTAGATGTTTCGTCAGAAATTGAGTCTGATCCTTCACCAGTTCTTCGAACGCGTCGCCCATATAGAACTCGAAATGCCCCGCCGCGTAGAGTTTGGTTTCTCCATGCGGCGCCTTGCGCACCAAGGCGATCGTCTGTTCCGGTGGCGTGACGGTGTCAGTGGTGCTGACGCAAAACAGGATGGGGAGCTTCACCTTGGAGGCGGAGCGTCCGGGTCGATAAGCCATGATTTCCGGGAGCACCCGTGCGGCGACGTGATTGACGAACACCATCCCCTTCGGCACCAAGGCCAGATAACCCGGCAGGGCATCATGCGCATTCATCAAGGCTGGCTGACCGGGAACGGCAGCGATTGGCACCATCACGGGCGGGCGACCCAGTAGCCTGGCTGCAAAATCACGCAGGAGCACCGGCGTTACCTGCAGCGAACCCTTCACACCCAGCGCGGCAGCTGAAGCAAGACCGTCGGTAAAGGGGCACTGGCTGATAGCCGCCAGTAACTCGGGGTGTCGGCTGGCCACCGTGATTGCATGCCCTCCCCCAAACGAGCTTCCCCATACGGCAACCCGCCGCCCATCGACATCTGCGCAACCTTTGACGAAGTCCAGCGCGGCATCCCAATCAGCCAGTTGCCGCTTCACAGACATCAATTGTCTGGGCCGACCACCGCTGTCTCCGAAATAACGGTAGGTGAAGGCCAATGTAGCGATTCCCGCAGCAGCGAATCGCTCGGAAAAGGCGTCGAGGCGCATCTCGCGAACCGCACCAAGTCCGTGTCCGAGCACTACAATCGGCGGTTTCTCTACGCCGACCGGCAGGTAGAGCCAGGCTGAACAATAGGTTTCGCCCGAGTCAAAGCGAACATCCTGGCGAGTGAACGGGTAGGTAAGCGGTGACATTTGATTCATTTCCTCCCTCCCCCGTTTTGCAGGGGCAAGGAGCCTTGCTCAAGGGTTTGCTCGAAAATGGCCGGGTTGTAGAACGGCACGTTGCCGTCCCGATCGGTGCGCTCAAGGTATTCAACCATGAGCGATTGCGCAGTCTCGGTCGGCGAGATCTTGATGAATTCGGTACGCTCCATATGCAGCCCCTCGTCGAGGGTGGCTGACCCGCCGAAGTACACGGCTCGCTTGACTGCCTCAATCGCCCCTTTGGGTCGGGAACCCAGATGCCCGGCCAGCTTGACGGCACGATCAAGCAGCGCATCTGAAGCAACCACTTCGTCGATGTATCCTATTTCGAGCGCCTTCTGTGGCGACACCGGCCGACCTTCAAGCATCAGCATCAGCGCGCGATGGGCGCCGACCAGTCGTGGTAATCGCTGAGTGCCTCCGCCACCGGGAAGGATTCCAAGAAGCACCTCGGGCTGCCCGATGAAGAAATCGCCATCCGCCATCAGGCGGACGTCACACGCTAGCGCGAGCTCGCTGCCAAGTCCCAGCGCAGATCCATTCAGCGCGGCGACGAAAATGACACCACTGCGGTTCATCCGTAAAAAAGTGTCGTGCAGCTTGTCGAGTTGCATCCCGCCATCCAGCGGTGTCAGAGACGCAGCTGACGCCAATGGCGCAATACCGCGAACGGTCTTGGCGGTTCGAGCGATCGCCGAGGCCGTACTGCGCCCGACCGACGGGATACTCTTTCCACCTTCCTGCAGCCAACGAACGTCTGCATGACCGATGAAACGCTCAGGATGAGTTCCGGTGAGCACCACCGCTGTTACCGCGGTATCGGACTCCAGCTTGTCCAATAGCGCCGCAAGCTCATTGGCCATGTCCAACCCCATCAGCCCGTGTGGACCTCCATCCAGCCGCGCAATCAACACAGAGCCACGGGACTCCATATCAAGGTACTCGGGCGGTGTATGCATCTTCGTCATCTATTGGATCCTCCGGTGACAAACGTAGAGAGCAAGCGCTCCCATCAGTATTTCCACCTCCTGACCAGTCATCAGATCAGCCAGAGAGACAGATAACACTGTTATTGCAAAACATAACACCGTTATATTACTCTCGCAATATGCACTGACCTGTACACAAAACCTCAATGCTCAGCTTCTGAAGGGAATCTCTGAAATGAAACCGCACATCACTGTGGTACAGAGCAATCAAACAGCCAGAAACCCGACTGAATCCCTTCTTCCTGAATGGAGACCAGCCATCTTCGTCACAGGCGCGGCTTCGGGAATCGGTCGCGCCTGCGCTGAGTTGTTTGCGCGGCGCGGTTGGTTCGTGGGGCTATACGATATCGATTCAGAGGGTGTCGCCGCGGTCGCCGCGACCCTGGGAGAGGGCAACGCCGTCTGCGGTGCGCTCGACGTGAGCGATCCCCAAGCCTGGAAGCAAGCGCTTGTGGATTTCTGGGCACATAGCGGCCAGCGGCTTGACGTGTTGCTCAATAACGCCGGGATTCTCGCCGCCGGGCAATTTGAAGCTGTACCGTTGACCAGACACCAGGCAATGCTTGACGTGAACGTTCAGGGAATGATCACCGGCTGTCACAGCGCCTTCCGGTACCTGCGAGGCACGCCCTGCTCTCATGTCATCAATATGGCCTCTGCCACCGCAATCTACGGACAGCCTGAACTTGCAACCTACTCGGCGAGCAAGTTCGCCGTGCGCGGATTCACCGAAGGACTCGACCTCGAATGGGGAAAGTTCGGCATTCGCGTGAGCGATATCTGGCCGAGCTTCGTAAAGACCGCAATGGCTGATGACTACGGTCGTATCCCCAGCGCCAGATCGCTGGGTATCCGGCTCACGTCGCACGACGTCGCATCGACCGTGTGGGCTTGCGCGACGTCGAAACGACGAATCCACAAGACCCACTGGACAGTCGGCATGCAAGCCGGATTCCTGTCGTTCGCTACACGTCTCGCGCCTGCGGCTCTGACCCGCTGGGTCGTCCAACGCATTGCGCGATAACGGACAGGCTCACGACACAACTATACGTTTTATATAGCGCAACCACAAAGCGAACGGTATAGTGAAATCAATAAGAATGACTCAACCTGTTCAGTGAGCGATACATGAAAGCGACCGTGAGATCAGCCGTCCAAGGGCCTGGAGCATCGCCCAATTCCTTCGACTTGAGGCAGCAGTGGCTTTTCACTGTATTTCAACTGAGCGGAATTTTGTACAATGCGCCATGACAAACAAAACCTACGGTCAACTCTGCCCCTTAGCCCGGTCGCTCGACGTACTCGGAGATCGCTGGACGCTGCTCTTGATTCGCGAACTCCTGTTAGGTCCGAAGCGTTTCAAGGATCTGCTCGCGATCCTGCCTGCAATGGGTACAAACCGACTGTCCGAACGCCTGGCCATGCTGGTGCAGAACGGCGTCATTCAACAAGTCACCCTGCACACACCTTCCGCCACGCCCGCTTACGAACTGACGGACTTGGGCGAGCAACTACGCAAGCCGGTGATCGCGCTGGGATTCTGGGGGTTGAGCCTGCCGATCGACGAACGCATCGATCCGTCCAGTGCTCGTGCGGAGCTCATAGCCCTGTGCCTGACAGGCTCGAACGATTCGGCAGCGAGCGCCGGTTTGCAGGAGTTGTACGAGTTCCAGGTGGGGGCGGAAGTCTTCCATATTCGAGTCAACGACGGGAACCTGTTGGCACGCTCCGGGCCGAGCGAAGAGCCCATCGACGTCAAAATACAATGCGACATGGAAACCTTCATTGCATTAGTCCTGCGCCAGATCACGCCAACTCGCGCCCTTCGCGAAGGTCATGCAAAGCTGTTGCAAGGGGATCGGCCAGCCTTCACTCGAGTGTGCAAAGTACTCGAATACAAGCCCTAGGACTGCCGGCCTTTCCCCCTTCCCTCGCGCCATGCGGATCGAGGGGGACTTGCCCGCCCGGCATCCGTCATTGCCTCTTTATCAGCGAGTTGCTTGCAGCCTTGTACCCGCGTCTGGCCCGAGGGTACTTGCCTGCCAGGCAAGGCTCTTCTTTCCATCAACGCAACTTGCAACCCCAAGATATATAAATAGGGCAATCGTCTGAGCCTGTGATATTCCAGAGAGGGCTTTGCAACTAAAAAACAACTACGAGTCTGCAAGATCCAATTAACACTCCCTACTCCAGCCCGGCCGGCACTGTTGATGTATACGGCCGCCCACAATTTCTATTCATCCCGACAACAACAACAACAACAACAACAGGTACCGCCAGATGAACCATGAATATCTTTCTGCGCTTCGCCCTTCCCAGAAATCAGTACTGCGTTTGAAACGTCATCTTGAGACAGGGTCCACCCTGATACTCAAGTCAAGCAGAGCGTTGTTCATAACCACTCTGTCATTGGCTATCTGTGGGCAGGCAACTTTATCTTTAGCCAATGGTTTATCTATTAACGAGCAAAGCGTCAGCAACGCCGGAACTGCTTATGCCGGGCGCTCGTCCGCTGCTCTGGATGCGAGTACTGTCTATGGAAATCCGGCCGGCCTGAGCAAGATAAAGCGCAGGGAAGTGAGCGGAGGGTTCGCGTTGTTCAAGGTCAATAGCGATATTAAAAACGCTCATGGCGAGGCGCCAGGCACCAACAAAGGAGATTCCGTACCCCTGACGACAATCCCTTTTGGCTATTTATCCATACCGATTGACGAACGCTTCACTTTCGGCTTGGGCTTGTACGCGCTCTATGGCCTTGTGAACGATTACGAAAGTTCGTTCCAGGGACGCTACCATGGCTCCTATAGCAAGGTTCAAGTTAAAACCCTGAACTCCGCCGTTGCTTATCGCATCAGTGATCATGTCTCTGTCGGAGGCGGGCTGACATTGAACCGTATCGAAAACAATATGCAAACCTACTTGGCCACAGGGCAGCTCAATGGGGGCACCGACACGAAGATCACTATCAAGGGTAACGATAACGCCGTTGGCTATAATTTCGGCCTGATGATCGACCTGAATGATTCCACCACGTGGGGCATCACCTATCATTCAAAACTTGATTTTCACGTCAACGGCCATACGCAGGTGAGCAACTCGCCAAGTGCTTTCGGTCTCGATGGCAAATACAGCAATAAAATAGACATCACGTTGCCAGAGTCGCTGGACACATCGTTTACCCATCACTTTGACGAGCGCTGGACTGGCTACCTGGGCGCGACCTGGACCCGATGGAGCCGCGTTCAGAGGATCGAAGCCGTTAATAGTGGAGTACCGCCGTTGGGCCAGCAATTGGGATTTAACAGCTTCGGAGATGACTTTAAATTACATGACACCTGGTCGATGGCTATTGGGGCCTCTTACCAACTTTCCCCGCAATGGCTGTTGCGCAGCGGCTTCGCCTACGATCCATCACCTGCCCGCAACGCCGATCGAAACGTCCGACTCCCCGTGGGCGACCGAAAAGCTGTGACGCTGGGTATAGGGTTCTCTCCCAACACCGACCTGACCATCGATTTGGCTTACGGCTATCTATGGGAATCAACCACCTCCGTCAGCCAGGCAAATACAACCGGCGTACAGCCCGGCTACAGCGCAAAATACGACAACAGCGCGCACATTATAGGTACACAGATAACCTATCGTTTCTGATTTGCCCCTTCCTGCGTCTACGTCTACAGCTTAATAATACTATACTGTTCGTATAGCTATGAGAATATACGAATGGTATAGTCATCCTGAAAGAATCACTCCTGCAACCAGTGCCCGCAGCACCATTACAAAAATAAGGAGACCGGCATGACCAGTTTTTTCACGCCTCTACGCAGTGCTTGCCTGAGCAGCACGCAATGAATCCATCTTTCGATTTCGACTACATCGTGATCGGCTCCGGATTCGGTGGCAGCGTGTCCGCCTTCCGGCTGACAGAAAAGGGCTACCGCGTTGGCGTAATGGAGATGGGCCGACGCTGGACGGCCGAGGACTTTCCAAAATCCAACTGGGACGCGCGGCGCTGGATGTGGCGACCCGGGCTGAAGATGTTCGGTTTCTACAACATGCGCCTGTTCCGTCACGTGATGATCGTCAGCGGCAACGCAGTCGGTGGCGGATCCATCACCTATGCCAACGCCTTGCTGACACCGCGCGATAGCGTATGGAATGAGGGTTCCTGGGCCGGCCTGGCGGACTGGAAACGAATCATGCCGCAGTACTACGCCACAGCGGAGAAGATGCTGGGCGTGACCGAGAGCAAGATCATGGGCGAGGCTGATCTACGCCTCAAGAAAATGGCAGATTTGCAAGGCGTGGGCCATACGTTTCACGCCCCCCGCGTAGGGGCCTTCTTCGCTCCCGACGGAGAAGCAGGCGGCAAGAGCTACCCGGATCCCTACTTCAATGGTGAAGGCCCGGCGCGCGGGACTTGCACCGGTTGCGGTGGCTGCATGATGGGTTGCAAGCACAACGCCAAGAACACACTCGACAAGAATTACCTTTATCTCGCAGAAAAACGTGGCGCCCAGGTTTTTGCCGAAACCAGGGTGGTGGACGTGCGGCCGATCAACGGCAAGGAGGACGGCAGTGACGGCTATGAAGTCCTCACTGAGTGCTCGACCACCTGGTTCGATAAGCAGCGCCGCAGCTTTCGCTGCCGCGGCGTGGTCTTCGCCGCGTCGTCGTTGGGCACAATGGAATTGTTGTTCCGGCTCAAGCAAAAAGGGTCGCTGCCGCGCATCAGCGACGACCTCGGAAAACGTGTGCGCACCAATGCCGAATCCCTTATTGGCGTACGCTTCCCGGCCGCGGACAAGAGCATGTCGCCGGGACTGGCGGGGGGTGGCAGCATCTATCTCGATGAGCGCACACATATCGGAGTCGTGCGCTACCCGGAAGGCTCGGACGCCATTGGCCTCATGATGACCTTGCTGTGCGGCGGACGCCCGGGGTGGAGGCGAATATTGACCTGGCTGTGGACGCTGCTCAAACATCCGCTGCAAGCATTGCTCGTGCACAACCCCGCCGGTTTCGCCCGTCAGACCATGTTGTTGCTGGTGATGCAGGCAGTGGATGCGTCTCTCGACATGCGGCTCAAGCGTCGCTGGTTTTGGCCATTCGCAAAACAGCTCGCCAGCGAGGGTGGTCCCATCCCGACCTTCATTCCAGAGGCGAACGCGTTTGCCGAAAAGGGCGCAAAAGCGCTCGGTGGCATACCCACCACCTTTCTGTCCGAGATCTTGTTCAACATCCCGACCACGGCCCACTGCATGGGCGGCTGTGCGATGGCGGACTCGCCGGAGCGCGGCGTGATGGACGTACAGAACCGGGTCTTCGGCTATCAGAACTTGCTGGTTTGCGACGGCTCGATGCTCAGCGCCAATCTCGGGGTTAATCCAAGCCTGACGATTACCGCGCTGACCGAGCATGCCATGTCGTACATCCCATTGAAAAACACTCAATCCCGGCGGGTATCGGACTCCATCCCGCTGCACACCCTTCAATCATGAAACAGCCCTTATTGAGAACTCACCATGACCGCCGCCTCGCCTGAAGAAAATCTGCTGAACCAGCCTTTACAACTCCCGAACGGCAGCGTTTTTCGCAACCGCCTCGCCAAGGCGTCCATGAGCGAAACGTTGGGTACCTACAACAATCACCCGACGTTAAAACTGGTCGAGTTGTACCGGCGCTGGTCCGCCTCCGGCATTGGTTTGCTCATCACCGGAAATGTGATGATCGACCGGCGTGCGCTCGGTGAACCAGGCAACGTGGTAATCGAAGATGAAGCGGACCTGCCTGTGCTCCGCCAGTGGGCCCGTGCGGCAACCGAGCAGGGAGCGGCGATCTGGGTGCAGCTCAATCACCCCGGCAAGCAGTCGACCAAAGGCTTGAATGCCAGCAACCTCGCGCCATCGGCCGTCCCCTTTCGCGAGGACATGGCCGCGCTCTTCGAGACCCCACGCGAAGCCACCACGGCCGAGATCGAAGACATCATCAGGCGCTTTGGACGCAGCGCGGCCATCTGCAAGGAGGCCGGCTTCAGCGGCGTGCAAATCCACGGCGCACACGGTTATCTGATCAATCAGTTCCTCTCGCCACACCACAATCGGCGTACGGATGAATGGGGTGGCAGCCCGGAAAAACGTCGACGTTTCGTGTTGGCTGTTTACGCCGAGATTCGCCGCCAGGTCGGTGCCGAATTTCCCGTCGGCATCAAGTTGAACTCAGCAGATTTCCAGCGCGGAGGCTTCACCGAAGAGGAATCGATGGCGACGATTCATGCACTTGCCGAAGCTGGCATCGACCTGATTGAGATTTCGGGGGGCACCTATGAGGCTCCAGCCATGAGCGGCGGGCTCCAGGAGACGAAAAAAGCGTCCACCGTAGCACGTGAGGCTTACTTTCTTGAGTTTGCTGAAAAGGTGCGCGCCTCGATCAAGGTGCCTTTGATGGTCACTGGCGGTTTTCGCAGTGCCGCCGCCATGAACGCTGCGCTGCGTTGCGAAGCGCTCGATGTCATTGGCCTCGCGCGCTTATTGGCCATTGATCCCGAGGCACCGGCGGCCCTACTGCAAGGGCGGGACAGTTCGCAACGTGTACGGCCGATCACCACAGGCATCAAGCAAATCGATCAGATGGGCGTCATGGAAATCTTCTGGTACACGCTGCAGCTCAAACGAATCGCCAATGGCGGTGATCCGCGCCCCAACGAAAGTGGGTTGTGGGCGTTTTCAAAATCAGTGATGAAAAGCGGCTGGGGCACGTTCCGTACGCGGCGCATGCGCGCACGGGCCTGAGCCCGAGGCTCGCTCGCATCGATCGCCACAATAACCACTCTGGAAGACGCCAATGACCGACACCCATTTCACCGCCCCCACTCGCTTCGTGGAAGTCGACGGGGATAAATTTGCCTATCGCCGCTGGGGCAACAATACGACAGGCCAGCCCCCTCTGTTCTTTCTTCAACATTTCCGCGGCGGTATGGATCATTGGGATCCACTCATGACGGATGGCTTGGCTGCGGGGCGCGAGGTCATCCTCTACAACGGTCGTGGAATTGCCTCTTCTTCCGGCAAACCGCGTAACCGGATCGAACATATGGCCGACGACGCTGCTGCGGTGATCCGCGCACTAGGCCTGTCCAAGGTCGATGTTTTAGGTTTCTCACTCGGTGGTTTTCAAGCCCAGGACCTGACACGACGCCATCCCGACCTCGTGCGCAAGCTCATGCTGCTCGGCACTGGACCTCGTGGCGGTAATCCGGATTCAGACCCTGGAGTGCTGGAAGCTGCACCGCGCCCCGTTCCGACCCTCGAAGACTTTCTGTTTCTGTTCTTCGGTCGATCCGCGGCGGCGCAGCAGGCCGGACGTGATTTCTGGGAGCGCCGCCATCAGCGTGTCGACCAGGACCCACCCAGCTCTCCTGAAGTGATACAGGCCCAGATCGAAGCGAATATGTACTATTTGCCAAAGCTGGACCCGAACGATCCTTTCAATCATCTGCGCGAGATCAAACAGCCGACGCTCATTCTGAACGGTATGAATGACGTTATGGTTCCAACGGTCAATTCCTGGTACATGGCTCAGAACATCCCGAACGCCCAACTGTTCTTGTACCCGGATGCCGGTCATGGTGCTCAATTCCAATACCCTGAGCGTTTTCTCAAACACGCCATTCAATTCCTCAACGAGTCCCCCCTTGCGGAGCAAGCTCACCATGCTGAAGTTTAAATTTTTGTTATGGGCGTTGACCAAGCTATTACAGAGAACAATCAAAAAAAGTCCTGACTGTGCAAAATACGTTAAAGGCAAGGAGCTGGTCTTTCAAATCCAAACGCATGACGGAGTGGGTCGCTACTTCACCCTTAAAAACGGCAAGATAAAATCCTCTACCGGTTTGACTGAAAAGCCAAAATTCACCCTGTCGTTCAGAGATGCAGCAAAGGGATTCGCCATTCTGTCTGCCAAAGATAGTAAAGATGCATTTCTGACAGGATTGCGTAAAGAGGACTTGGTTATCCGCGGTGACTTTGTTGAAGTGATGTGGTTCCAGGGATTAACTGAATACTTGCCGCCCGGTAAAAAAACATCAGCATTTTACCCTTCGACGCGCTAGGAATTTGATGCAGTGAGCCCTGCTGGATCTGACAGTCACCCGCTTTTTTATGGGTGCCTGTCAGATCTGACTTTCTCGCCGTGATCTTAGTGACTACTCAAGAGTTTTCGGGCTCAGTCAGCCCCCCCGTTTCGGTCGCTCGTGTTCTGGGTCCGAGTGGGGGCAAAAGTGGGGGCATCGCTAAGTTTTTTCGGCCTTAAACCACCGCCATAGAGCCAAGTCAAAATGTTCTTTGGCGACCCTGAGAGTCTCTAGGCGTCGCCGGGCAGGCTGTTCAGCTGATCATTTCTGCCTTTTCATAGACTATGGAGATCCATCCACTTCCAGTGGATTGCTACACTCGGGGGCATATCTGAGGGCATGCTTTGGATGGTTTGAAAACGATGCCCCCAGCCTGAGGTCCAACAGTCCCCCTCTCAAAAACTCACCCGCTGCTGTTCCCAAACACCGCGGAATGAAGGTAGGTCGAAGATGCTCTCCTCTGCCCAAGTGCGTGAGCAACCGAGTGATACCTCCTGTGCAATTAGGATCGCAGGTGTAGCTTGCCAAGCTGAATTCAGACCTCACTCCGACGCTTTTCAAAGCGCTGCCAGAAAGTCGGCAGCTCACCCCTAGGATGCTGGAGGCTTGACCAGTCCTCTAACAGACGTGACACCGTAATCCTTCGTGCATCGTATGGAGCACGTACACTCCATTCGCTTCTGGGCTATTCGGGTACCAGTGGCATGATTGCCCCATGCAGAGCCTGCGCTTGGCCGACTAGTAGCCAGTTGCTACTTAGCCGCCTCATCGCCATGCTATGCAGCAAACGGGATCCAATACATGGAGCGAAAGGTGTCGGACGACGACTTGCTGATCCAGCTTACCCAGCAACACCCTGACTTCTGCCGCCTGCGCACGGAGCTGGAAGAGGCGAAAAGCCTTGGCCTGGCGCCGCGGATTGCCGTATGAGGACTGATGAATGCTGGCAAGAGCGCACTGCTCAACGGCCTGACCGGGCATGTCGAAACGGAAGTCTTTGAAACCAAGGCGATACGGGCAACCACGCGATTACTGGCGTTGGAGCATGAAGGACGCTTCTATCTGGATACCCCGGGGATCGACGCCTGCGATGAGGATGACCGACTCGCGTGGTTGGGCCTGGCCAATGCCGATGTGATTTTGTTCGTGCACAACTTGTGTACTGCCACGCTCGAACAAATCGAAACGACCTTCTTGTGCGAACTCAAGCGCCGTCGCCCGGATCTGGAGCGCCACCTAGTGGTGCTGCTGACTCATGCCGAAAGCGCCACACAGAGGGAAGTGAGCGAGCAGGCCATAGGCAAGATCTTGCAGTCGCTGTTCGGGACCGTGCCGGCCACCTTCGCAACCTCGTTTACCACCCTGCGCAACGGTGTGCGCAAGGGCAGCGCCAAGCTGCTCGAACTGAGCGGCTTTGACCCTTTGCGCGAGCACCTGCAGGCGCATCCGGCGCTGCTTGAGCCAGGCCTGAGCAAACAGCGCGCCGAACGCGACGATCACCGCCGTGACGCCCTGGAGCGTTTCCTCGACCAGCAGATCGCCCAGCGCAAAATGAGTACCACCTATATTGACCATCGAGCCAAAGACATTTTGTTTGCCCATGAAGCAACCGTTTGGCTTTCAGGAGGGGGTTAGCGCGAGAAGTCAAATTTGATCCTTCGATCAGACCGAGGCCCTCGAGTCGACGAATGATCGGTTGCAATTGCTGAGGGTTGAGTCCCGTAAGCTCCTCCCGATCTTCACCGACGACCGCTGCCCGCGTGAATGTGGTGTAGCCGAGCCACGTTCTGGTCGATGCGGTCTTGGACCGTGCGCAAAGTGTCTTGAGTAATAGCGCGTGGGTATAGATTCTCGGCGATGGTTGCAAACCGGCTCGCTACATCACAAATGCCGTCAATCACTCTTCCTGCAGCGTCCGGGGGCACCTCGGCTTCCTCGGCAAGTCGAAGCATTTGCGTGCGGGAAATCGACAGGGCTTCCCCCATCACATCCATCTGGTGATACCCACTTGGCCCCTCGCAGAAGGTCACGTCGTAAGCCGGCGACAGTCTCCACTGACCGTCTTGCGACATGATGTAGGCAAAGTTCTTGGGATGATCATCTCTGTTGTTGAACGCAACATTGAAGACGGCACGTTCGAAGGCCACCGCCATCCCTCGCACGTCGTTGGTACACATCTGTGTTGCCCGCAAGAAGTTGACGTAGTCCAACACCCCCGGAGACCGGTAATTTGCCCCCGTAAAGGCCGCGAGGCTTTGCATGGGTACACGCAGACCATCCCGGCGGTCAAATCGCTTACTGGCAAACGCTGCCAACCCATTAGGCAGACTGAAGTACTGCGTGTCAGGGGTCTCGATACCGCACATGCGCAGGCACTCGGCGTAGACCATTTCGATAGCGCACACCTCGGCATGTTCTTCTTTGGCCGGGAACTTAATCAACCATGCTTCAAAGCCCGGCGTGACGGCAGTGGTAAACCCGCCAGTTTCGGGATCGCGATAGACGAGGGCCTTAGGCCTTGCACCTTGAGGCGAGCCGCCCACCAGCAGCAACGTCTGCAGGAACTCGCCACCGCCTCCATGGAGCACTTCCTGCACTTCGGCGGCAAGCTGTTCCAGCGGGATGTGGACTTCAGATTCCTGACCTTCGGGTGCCACGGGCTCAAACGTCATGGCACCCATCGCATTGCTACCGATGTAGGCCAGCCGTTCCAGTGAGCCGATGCGCGCCGTGGTGAGCCCGCGGCGCCTGAACATACGGTCCATCAGCAACATGCCCCACCCATCCGGCAACGAGTCGTAAACAGGCCCTGGCAAGTACAGTTGGTGGTCTGGAAAATCTCGGCGCAACTGAGCCCCCTCCAACGGCAGCGTGTAGGAGGACAGTTCCAAGCCCCTTTGCCTGGCTTCATTGCTGTACTCGAACACGATCAGCGGGCGACCGGTCAGGGCGGTCGTGGAGACCAGCGTGCCCCATTGCCATCGCTCACCCCAGCCCTCGTAGAAGACGTTCACCTGCTCAAGCATTGCCGGACTTCCTCTTTGTACGGAGACGATTGGCGCTGTTTTCGTAGCGCCGAATATCCTCGATGCTTTCCAGCTTTGGCAGGAACAGGCCTTCGAGTTCCTTGGTTCGGCCAAGGGCCATCGCCACCCGGACCACGTTCTCGAACCCGACATTGCGCCCGGCTTCAAGGTTGGACACGGTGTTGGTGCCGATGCCGGCACGCCCGGCCAAGTCGGCTTGTGTCATGTCCAGCGCCAAGCGCTCTGTGCGCAAGCGATCGCAGAGGCGCTTGACGACCTCACTCGGCTTGCTGAAGCTTAAATCCAACATAGTGTGTACCCAGCCCATTCTGTGCCAGTTAGTTCCCAAAATTATAGAATTAACGCCAAGTCCTAACAAGTTGCGTAACTCCCAAATTTTGTGCCTTATTGCTTTTTTTCTGGATTTAGCCACAATTCACTGGACTTACCTATCATCAAGCCAAGGGAAGGCCGCCCCGGGCGGAGCTAACTATTGGCGGCCGTTCAGAATCGTATTGTTAGTGAAGACCTGGCTTCCACCCGAATCCAGTCGGTAGAGCATGGTAAAACCAAATAGCTGAGCAGAAAGTTACGCTCCTGCGGCTGAGCATGCTGATAGAACGGGTGAAGAATGGGCGCGAGGACAGAAGGCGATCCGAGGGATGATTGATGTTATCCATCCAGTCTTCGATCCAATCGGCTTTTACAGGGCTTCGAGGCTCGTCAAGCTGTACTCCTGCTGGCGCGCACGCAGGGATCGTCTGTAGCAGGCAATTATTAGGGCGGCGGGAGCCAGGCGTGCCTCAATGACGTGTGGCAGCCTTTAACCCCAACGTGAAAATCACACCAAAAGCCACCCGGCGCCACGCTGGAACTATGGCAGGATTCACCCTTCTCGATCACTCGCCCACCAAGTGAGGATTGGGGGCAAAAATGGGGGCAAGCTAAAACTTTCTCGACCTGAAACTACGGTCCTAGAGCCCAGTCAAAATGTTCTTCGGGGATCCGGATAGCCTCTGAGAGGGCGGCGCAGGCCTGAATGAAAACGAGCGCCTTTACAGGCGCCCGTTTTGTTGTAGCGGGTTGCATGACCGACATCGGGTGCATCGACGTCTAACCGGGGAAGATCAGCAAAAGAATTTCGTATACCCTAGCGCTATCTCACTCCAAATGACCGCCGCCGTGAACCTACCCAAACTCAACGCCCCCGACCTTGGTAACACGCCTTCGACTTCGGAAATCATCACCCGCCATCTGCGGGATGCGATTGTCGCCGGGCATTTTGCCGAGGATGAGCCGATTCGCCAGGACGACATCGCCCGCCAGTTCAATGTCAGCAAGATCCCGGTGCGCGAAGCCCTCAAGCGGCTGGAGGCCGAAGGGTTGGTGATGTTCCAGCGCAATCGCGGGGCGATGGTCACGCGGGTTTCCGATGCGGAACTGGCGCAGATGTTCGAAGTGCGGATGTTGCTGGAGGACAAGATTCTGCGCCTGGCCATTCCGAACATGACCGAAGAGACCTTCGCCCGTGCCGAGCGCATCTGTCAGGAGTTCATCGGCGAGGACGACGTGGGGCGCTGGGCCGAGCTCAACTGGGAGCTGCATTCCTGCCTGTACGAGCCGGCGCAGCGACCGTTTCTGGTGAGTCTGATCCGTTCGGTCAACGACAAGCTGGAGCGTTATCTACGCATGCAGATGAGCTTGTCGGCCGGTAAGGAACGGGCCGATCACGAACACCGCGAGATCCTGGCGGCCTGCCGCGCCGGGGATGTGGACCTGGCGGTGAAGCTTCTGGACGAGCACATTGCCGGCGTCTGCACGACCCTGTTCGAGCACCTGCCCCACACCCACTGACAACTGCGGATGCTGTGCCGATTTCGTCATCGACACAGACTAAATCCATCAAGCCGACACCCCGCCGCACGGGCCACTCTAGCGTTCACTCAACCGAATGGACGTGGCCCTCCCATGAAGCGCATCTCTGTGATCGACTCCCACACCGGCGGCGAACCGACCCGCCTGGTGACCGCCGGCTTTCCTGATTTGGGCACTGGCAGCATGGCCGAACGGCGCAAGCTATTAGGCGAACAGCATGATCAATGGCGCGCCGCCTGTATGCTGGAACCACGGGGCAGTGACGTACTGGTGGGCGCCCTGCTCTGCACGCCGGTGGACCCTGGCGCCTGTGCCGGGGTGATTTTCTTCAACAACACCGGTTATCTGGGCATGTGCGGCCACGGCACCATCGGCCTGGTGGCGTCGTTGGCGCATCTGGGCAAGATTGGCCCAGGCGTGCACAGCATCGAAACGCCGGTGGGCACGGTGCAGGCAACCCTGCACGAAGACCATTCGGTGAGCGTGCGCAACGTGCCGGCCTACCGTTATCGCAAGGCGCTGGCGGTGCAGGTGCCGGGCATCGGCCAAGTGGTCGGTGATATCGCTTGGGGCGGCAACTGGTTTTTCCTGATCGCCGAGCATGGCCTGCGGGTGGCCGGCGACAACCTCGAAGCGCTGACCGCTTACACCTTCGCCGTGCAGCAAGCACTGGAAGCCCAAGGCATTCGCGGTGAAGACGGCGGCTTGATCGATCACGTCGAGTTGTTCGCCGATGACGATCACGCCGACAGCCGCAACTTCGTGCTCTGCCCCGGCAAAGCCTATGATCGTTCGCCCTGTGGCACCGGCACCAGTGCCAAACTGGCATGCCTGGCGGCCGACGACAAGTTGCAACCGGGGCAAATCTGGCACCAGGCCAGCGTCATCGGCAGCGAGTTCGAGGGTTCCTACGAACTGCAGGGTGAGCGCATCGTGCCGACCATTCGTGGTCGCGCGTTCATCAGTGCCGAGGCGAGCCTGATTATCGAACAGGACGACCCGTTCGCCTGGGGCATTCGTCCATGAACGAGGGCCAGGTGGCCGATGTGATCGTGATCGGCGCCGGCATTATCGGCGCCGCCTGTGCCCAGGCGCTGGCCCGTCGCGGCTTGCAGGTGCTGGTGCTGGACGCCGGCCTGCACGGCGCCACGGCTGCCGGCATGGGCCACTTGCTGGTACTCGACGACAACCCCGCCGAACTGGCCCTGAGTCAATATTCGTTGCAGCGCTGGCGCGAACTGGGCGCGGACCTGCCCGACAGCTGTGCCTACCGCTGCAACGGCACGCTGTGGCTGGCGGCGAATGCCGAAGAAATGGCGGTGGCCCACAGCAAATTCCTGAACCTGCAAGCCCAGGGCGTGGCTTGCGAACTGATCGGCGCCAGTGCCCTGCGCCAGCGCGAACCGGAACTGAGCGAAGGACTGGAAGGCGGCTTGCTGATCAATGGCGACGGCATTCTATACGCCCCGGCGACGGCCAGATGGATGCTCGAAACACCCAACATCCGCCAGCGCCGGGCACGGGTCAGTGCGGTCGATGGCAACCGCGTCTGCCTCGATAATGGTCACTGGTTGAGTGCCGATGCCGTGGTGTTGGCCAACGGTATTCAAGCCAACGAGCTGTGCCCGGAATTGCCCATCGAGCCGAAAAAAGGCCACTTGCTGATCACTGACCGCTACCCCGGCAGCGTCACCCATACGCTGGTGGAACTGGGTTACGTCACCAGTGCCCACAACGCCACGGGGCCGTCGACCGCCTGCAATATCCAGCCGCGCCCCACCGGGCAACTGTTCATCGGCGCCTCGCGACAATTCGGCACCACCGACCCGCAGGTCGAAGGCTGGATGCTCGCGAAAATGCTCAAGCGTGCCGCCGAGTACATGCCGGGGCTGGCCCGGCTCAATGGCATCCGTGCCTGGACCGGTTTGCGCGCCGCCAGCCCCGACGGCTTGCCGCTGGTGGGCCAACATCCACAACGTCAAGGCTTGTGGCTGGCTGTCGGTCACGAAGGACTGGGCGTAACCACCGCCCCCGGCACCGCCGATTTACTGGTGGCGCAACTGTTCAACGAAACCCCGTCACTGGCCGCACAACCTTATCTGCCCCAGCGTTTTCTCGGAGAACCGGTCTATGCCTGAATTGTTGCTGGACGGCCACGCCCTGGAAGTCGCCGAAGGCACCAGCGTCGCCGCTGCCCTGGCGTTGGCCAGTGACGGCTGCACGCGCACCTCAGTCAGCGGTCAGCGCCGTGCGCCGCTGTGCGGCATGGGCATTTGTCAGGAATGCCGGGTGACCATCGATGGCCGGCGTCGCCTGGCTTG
This sequence comes from Pseudomonas sp. GL-RE-26, assembly GCF_019956275.1. Classification (NCBI taxonomy): domain Bacteria; kingdom Pseudomonadati; phylum Pseudomonadota; class Gammaproteobacteria; order Pseudomonadales; family Pseudomonadaceae; genus Pseudomonas; species Pseudomonas sp. GL-RE-26. Next base: position 108,229 of record NZ_JAHBDI010000001.1, on the reverse strand, counting down.
CCAGACCCTGTGCCGTGACGGCATGCAGGTGGAGACTCGCCCATGAATGTATACGCTGATCTGTTGATCATTGGCGCTGGCCCTGCCGGGTTGAGCGCCGCCCTTGCCGCCGCCCCCAGCGGCGCCCGCATTGTCATGCTCGACGACAACCCGCTGGCGGGCGGGCAAATCTGGCGCGACGGACCTCAAGCCAACGTGCCCGGTCAGGCCCGGCGCCTGCGCGAGCGTCTGGCGTCGTGCAACAACATCCGCCATCACGCCGGTACTCGGGTGATCGCCGCCCCCGGCGCGAAACAACTGCTGGTGGAAGATGACGACCATGGCTGGTTGATCAGCTACGACAAACTGATTCTGTGCACCGGCGCCCGTGAACTGCTGCTGCCCTTCCCCGGCTGGACCCTGCCGGGTGTCACCGGTGCGGGTGGTTTGCAGGCGCTGATCAAGGCCGGGGTGCCGGTGCAGAACGAGCGCGTGGTGATCGCCGGCAGCGGCCCGCTTTTACTCGCCAGTGCCGCCACCGCCAAACAGCATGGCGCGCAAGTGCAACGCATCGCCGAACAAGCCAGCCGCAATGCCGTCGCCGGTTTCGCCGCGCAACTGCCGCGCTGGCCCGGCAAATGGCTGCAATCGTTCAGTCTGTTCGACCACCACTACCGCACCGCCACCCACATATTGGCGGCGCTTGGCACCGACCGAGTGGAAGGCGTGCGCCTGCAACAACAAGGCAACATCGTTGAGTTGGAATGTGATCGGCTGGCCTGTGGATTCGGGTTGATTCCGAATATCCAGTTGGGTCAGGCACTGGGTTGCGCCATCGAAGATCAAGCCATCGCGGTGGATGCCTGGCAGGCCAGCAACCGCGCCGATCATTATGCGGCGGGCGAATGCACAGGGTTCGGCGGCAGTGAGCTGGCCTTGGTGGAAGGTGCGATTGCCGGCCACGCAGCGGTCGGCAATCTGGAAGCCGCCAGGCAATTGTGGCCGCGCCGGGCGCGCTGGCAGGGTTTCGCCAAGGCGCTGAACAGCGCGTTCGCCCTCGACCCGCGACTCAAGTCCCTGGCCCAACCCGACACCCTGGTTTGCCGCTGCGAAGACGTGCCCTACGCGGCATTGACCGGTCACTCTGACTGGCGCGAAGCCAAACTCGCCAGTCGCTGCGGCATGGGCGCCTGCCAGGGCCGGGTGTGTGGCGGTGCAGTGCAGCATTTGTTTGGTTGGCAGCCCTCAGCACCGCGCCCACCCTTCAGCCCGGCGCGGATCGAAACCTTGATGTCCCTGGACGATACCCCGCCAGCGTGATGACCACGCCAGGGGTTTCGGCCACGCTGCCGAGTCTCTATGATCCCGGGGGTCACCCTCAGACCCCCAGCGCCATGTATCCCTCGCTCACCACCTTTAAACCTTGCGATCTGCCAACGCTGCTGAACAGCCTTCAGCCCATCGCGCCGTTGCTCGATACCCTGTCGGACGTGGTGTTTTTCATCAAGGACTGCGAGGCCCGCTACGCCTTCGTCAACCAGACCCTGGCCCGGCGTTGTGGTTTCAAACACAGGGACGAGCTGCTGGGGCGCACCGCCGAAATGGTCTTCCCGGAACGCTTCGGTCCGCTGTACACCGAGCAGGATCGGCGAGTGCTGTCCAGCGGTCGCGAACTGGCCGATCAGCTGGAGCTGCATTTGTATTATGGCAATCAGCCGATCTGGTGCCTGACCCACAAACTCGCCTTGAAGGATGAACAGGGTCGAATCGTGGGCCTGGCCGGTATCTCCCGCGACCTGCAATCGCCGCAGTCGAACCATCCGGCGTTCCAGAAACTCGCCGCCGTGGATGCCCATATCCGCCGCAACTTCGCCCGCTCCATCAGCCTCGCCGAACTGACCGCCATCGCAGGCTATTCCGTGGCGCAATTGGAGCGGCACTGCAAACGGGTATTCCAGCTCACCCCACGGCAAATGATTCACAAGGCACGCCTGGAAGAAGGTTCGCGGTTGTTACTGCACACCGGGTTGCCGATTACCGAGATTGCCTTGCGCTGTGGTTACACCGACCACAGTGCCTTCAGCCGGCAGTTTCGGGCGCTGACCAGTTTGTCGCCGAGTCAGTATCGCGATAACCAGCGTTAGGTTTGGGGGCATATCCGTTGCTGCGGTAACGGCCGCTTAGGGTTCCGCCCTTACGGCGGGTCACTTGGAAAAGCCCCAAGTAACCAAGGGCTCTTGCCCCTGACATTCGGTGCCTCGCCTAGGCTCGGCATGCCCTCGCTCCGGTCCTGCTCCGTGGGCCCGCCGCCATCGGCCATCCATGGCCGGGGGCGGCTAACCCGGCATCCATGCCGGGTTGCCCACTACGCAGAACCTCCTCTCGGCCTCTCGAGGGGGCGTGTACCACAACAGCAAAAGCGAGGCGGCCTACCGGCCGGCCTGATCGCGATCATCGTCGTGTTTCTTCCGCAGAAATTGGCGTATGTCCGTTAATAGCATCTGTACGCGGTCGGTGTAGGAGCTAGCGAAGCCTGCGATCCTTTGATCTTCAGCAATCGTTCTGACATCGGTGGTTCAACGCCGCACACAGCATTGACCAGTGTTCCTTAAAGGGGCGCCCGCGCTACCGCTGCTCCCATATGTAACACCTGCCCCCGATACCTTGGCGTCACCGTGCCTCGGGTTGCACCGCTACAAAACCTCTACGCCAAGGCCTGACAACTAATTCACCCCTCGGACTGGAATTAGGCACGCTGATTGCTATTGTTAATATCGTATACGAAATCCCCAATACGATTTTCAACAGCACTTCACATCAACGAGGCCTCTATGAAAAACCCCGCATTTGCCGTAGCCCTCAGCGCTGTTCTCAGTACCTCCTTTATCGCCACTGCCCAGGCCGACAAGCTCGACGACATCATCGGCTCGGGCAAGCTGCGTTGCGCCGTGACCCTGGACTTCCCGCCCATGGGCTTTCGCGATGCCAGCAACTCGCCTGCCGGCTTCGATGTGGACTATTGCCGCGACCTGGCGAAGATCCTCGGGGTCGAGGCCGAAGTGGTGGAAACGCCGTTCCCGGATCGCATTCCGGCACTGGTCTCCGGGCGGGCTGACGTGATCGTCGCGTCCACCTCCGACACCCTCGAACGCGCCAAGACCGTTGGCCTCACCGTGCCCTACTTTGCCTTCCAGATGGTGGTGCTGACCCGCGACGACACCGGCATCAACGGCTTCGACGACCTCAAGGGCAAAGCAGTGGGCAACACCAGCGGCACCTATGAGGCCATCGCCCTGGAGAAAGACGTGAAGAACTGGGGCTCGGGCAGTTTCCGAGCCTACCAGTCGCAGAGCGATACCCTGCTAGCCGTCGCCCAAGGCCACATTGATGCGACCGTGGTCACCAACACCGTGGCCGCCGCCACCCTCAAGTCGGGCAAATACAAAAACCTGAAAGTCGCCGGTAACGCCCCGTACGTCATCGACTACGTGTCCCTGGGTGCCAAGCGCAGCGAGTTCGGCCTGCTCAACTACCTCAACCTGTTCGTCAACCAACAGGTGCGCACCGGTCGCTACAAGGAGCTGTTCGTTAAATGGGTTGGCACCGAGATCCCGCCGACCAACCTGACCGTACCTCAGGTCTACTACTGAGATGTCCGGCATGCCTAGGCCAATGTCTCTGACCGGGCGCAGCCTGGTGGCGGGTGCCGCGCAAGGCGCCCTGCTGTTCGCCGATGTCGGCTTGAGTTTCTGGGGCGGAGTCGATCCCTGCACGGGTGAAGTCATCGACCGCCATCACCCGCTCAGCGGCCAACACCTGGCCGGCCGCGTGCTGGCGATTCCCAGTGGTCGCGGCTCGTGCACCGGCAGCAGTGTGTTGATGGAACTGATCAGCAACGGCCATGCACCGGCAGCACTGGTGCTGGCCGAACCCGACGAGATCCTGACCCTGGGTGTGCTGGTGGCGCAGACTATTTTTGCCCGTTCCCTGCCGGTGCTGTGCATCGGCAGGGAGGCCTTCGCCGCTTTACGCGGCCAGGCTTTCGCCCGAGTCGAAAATACAACGCTGAGCCTGTTCGATCACCTGCCGAGCGATGCCTGGCAGGGACTCGACAGCCCATTACCCAACACCGACACCACCGCCTCGATCGCGCTCACTGAGCACGATCGGGCGCTGCTCGACGGCCGGCATCGCAAAGCCGCGCAGATGGCCATGCAGATCGTCCTGCGCATGGCCGAACTGCAAGGTGCCAGCAGCCTGGTGGATGTCACTCAAGCGCACATCGACGGCTGCATTTATACGGGACCGGCGAGCCTGCGTTTTGCCGAACAACTGGTGCAATGGGGAGCAAAAGTACGAGTGCCCACCACCCTCAATTCAATTTCCGTCGACCAGCGCCGTTGGCGCGAACTGGGTATCGACCCGGCACTGGGTGAACCGGCCAGTGCCCTGGGCGATGCCTATATGGCGATGGGCGCGCAACTCAGTTTCACCTGCGCGCCGTACCTGCTCGACACTGCACCGAAGGCTGGCGAGCAAATTGTCTGGGCCGAATCCAATGCGGTGGTCTACGCCAACAGCGTGCTCGGTGCACGCACCCTGAAATACCCGGATTACCTGGACATCTGCATCGCCCTCACCGGCCGCGCGCCGCTGATCGGCTGCCACCTTGACGCACAACGCAAGGCCCGGTTGCAGATCGAATTGCCCGCCCTCGGTGAACTGGACGATGCCTTCTACCCGTTGCTGGGTTATCACATCGGTGCGCTGGCCGGCAGCCGCGTGCCGCTGGTGCTGGGACTGGAAAAACGCAAGCCGAGCCTGGACGACCTCAAAGCCTTTGGCGCGGCTTTCGCCACCACCTCGGCGGCACCGCTGTTCCATATCGCCGGGGTCACCCCGGAGGCCATTGACCCGGCGCAGGTGCTGGATGCGGACACTTCCATTCCCGTGGAAAAAATCCGCTTGAAAGACCTGCTGCTCAGCTGGCGCGAACTCAACAGTGCTCGCGATAACCGGGTGGATGTGGTGTCGCTGGGTAACCCGCACTTTTCCCTCAGCGAGTTCGCTCACCTGGCGCGACTGTGCCGGGGACGGCACAAACACCCGGATGTGGTGCTTGCCATCACCTGCGGCCGTGCGGTGCTGGAGCAGGCCCGCGAGGCCGGGCACATCGCCGTGAACGAAGCTTTTGGCGCGACCTTGGTCACCGACACCTGCTGGTGCATGCTCGGCGAACCCGTAATCCCCCTGGCGGCTAAAAACCTGATGACCAACTCGGGCAAATACGCCCACTACGCACCGGGCCTGGTCGGCCGCAAGGTGCACTTCGCCAGCCTTGCCGAATGCGTCGACGCCGCCTGCACCGCAACGGCCAGCGGACGTTTGCCGGCCTGGTTACAACCTGCTGCCCTACTGGAGAGCCCTGCGCATGTTTGACTACAGTTTCCAATGGCGCTCCGCCCTGCGCGCCCTGCCGGACATGCTTGCCGGTGCCATCGTCACCTTCGAAACCGCCGCGCTGTCGATGATCTTCGGCGTGCTGATCGCCCTGGCCCTGACGGTGATGCGCGAAGCCAAACACCCATTATTGCGCGGTTTCGGCAACGGCTGGGTATCGATTGCGCGCAACACCCCGTCGCTGTTCCAGATCTACATCCTCTACTTCGGCCTCGGCTCGCTGAACCTTCACGTCAGTTCATGGTTCGCCCTGCTGGCCGGAATCACCTTCAACAATGCAGGGTATCTGGCGGAGAACTTTCGCGGCGGCCTCAAAGCGGTTCCCCACACACAAGTGCGTGCGGCGCGTTCCCTCGGCATGAGTGCCTTCCAGGCCTATCGCATGATCATCGTCCCGCAACTGCTGCGGATCGTGTTCTACCCACTGACCAATCAGATGGTCTGGGCGGTGCTGATGACCTCGCTGGGGGTGATCGTCGGGCTGAACAATGACCTGACGGGGGTGACCCAGGAATACAACGTCAAAACCTTCCGCACCTTCGAATACTTCGCCATCGCAGCGGGGCTGTATTACCTGATTGCCAAGGCAATCGTTGCGGCAGCCCGGCTGATGGCCTGGCGGTTGTTCCGTTATTGAGGAGCTGTCCATGTTTTCCACCGATTTTTCCTCCAATGACCTGATGTTCCTGCTCAACGGTGCGTGGGTCACGATGCAACTGACCTTCTGGTCGATCATTCTCGGCTCCGTGGCTGGGTTGTTCTTCGGCCTGCTGCGCGCCTTGTTGCCTCGGGCCAGCCTGCCGCTGGCGTGGGTGCTGGACGTGTTTCGCAGCGTGCCGTTGCTGATCCAGTTCGTGCTGTTCAACTCGCTCAAAAGCATCGTCGGTTTGAACATCAGTGCCTTCAGCGTCGGCTGCATTGTGCTGGGGGTGTATGCCGCGGCGTACTTCACCGAAATCGTGCGCGCCGGCGTGTTGGCGGTACCGTTCACCGTGCGCCGGGCCAGTCGTTCGTTGGGCCTGAGCTTCTTGCAGGACTTGCGCTGGATCGTCCTGCCAATGGCCACTCGGGTGGCGTTCCCTGGCTGGCTGAACCTGGTGCTCGGCGTGATGAAAGACACCGCGCTGGTGATGTGGATCGGCATCGTCGAACTGCTGCGCGCCTCGCAAACCATCGTCACCCGCATCCAGGAACCGTTGCTGGTGCTGTGCATCGCGGGCCTTATCTACTACGTCATGAGCCTGGTGGTCGCACGCCTGGGCGCTCGTCTGGAAAGAAGGTGGCAAGAAAATGATTGAGATTGACAACGTACATAAATCCTTCGGCAACCTCGAAGTGGTCAAGGGCGTCAACCTGACGGTGAACAAGGGCGAAGTGGTGTCGATCATCGGCGGCTCCGGCTCCGGCAAATCGACCCTGCTGATGTGCATCAACGGCCTGGAACCGATCCAGAAAGGCAACATCCGCGTTGACGGCGTCGAGGTCCATCACAGCGCCACCGACCTTAATCGCCTGCGGCAGAAAATCGGCATCGTGTTCCAGCAATGGAATGCCTTTCCGCATCTGACGGTGCTGGAAAACGTCATGCTCGCACCGCGCAAAGTGCTGGGCAAAAGCAAGGCCGAAGCTGAAGAGTTAGCGGTGAAGCAACTGACTCACGTCGGTCTGGGCGACAAGTTCAAGACCTTCCCTGGCAAGCTGTCCGGTGGACAGCAGCAACGCATGGCCATCGCCCGGGCCCTGGCCATGTCGCCGGATTACATGCTGTTCGACGAAGCCACTTCGGCACTCGACCCGCAACTGGTCGGCGAAGTGCTGGACACCATGCGCATGCTTGCCGAAGACGGCATGACCATGGTGTTGGTGACCCACGAAATCCGCTTTGCCCGGGACGTGTCCGACCGTGTGGCGTTCTTCCGCAATGGCCTGGTGCATGAGATTGGTTCGCCGGATCAGGTGATTGGCAATCCGGTGCATGCGGAAACAGCGGCGTTTCTCAAATCGGTGAAATAACTAACGGCCCAATCGCGAGCAGGCTCACTCCTACAGGGTTAGCGGTGCATATCGAACAGTGTAGGAGCGAGCCTGCTCGCGATGAGGCCCGCACGGACAAAACAAGGATCAAGTCATGCGTTCATCAAAAGTCATTCATGTAGTCAGCTGCCACGCCGAAGGCGAAGTCGGCGACGTGATCGTGGGCGGTGTCGCCCCGCCGCCCGGCGCCACCGTGTGGGAACAGTCGCGCTGGATCGCCCGGGACGAAACCCTGCGCAACTTCGTCCTCAACGAACCCCGCGGCGGCGTGTTCCGCCACGTCAACCTGCTGGTCCCGGCCAAGGACCCACGGGCGCAGATGGCCTGGATCATCATGGAACCGGCGGACACCCCGCCGATGTCCGGCTCCAACTCGTTGTGCGTCGCCACTGTATTGCTCGACAGCGGCATCCTGCCCATGACCGAGCCGCAAACCCGCCTGGTGCTGGAAGCGCCCGGCGGCCTGATCGAAGCGGTGGCCGACTGCCGGGATGGCAAGGTGCAACGGGTGGAAGTGAAAAACGTGCCGTCCTTCGCTGATCGACTGGATGCGTGGATTGAAGTCGAAGGCATCGGCTCGCTGAAGGTTGACACCGCTTATGGTGGCGACAGTTTTGTGATTGCCGATGCCAAAGGCCTGGGTTTCTCCATCCGCCCGGATGAAGCGGCCGATCTGGTGGCGGTCGGGCTGAAAATCACTCGAGCGGCCAACGAACAACTGGGCTTCGTGCATCCGCTGAATCCCGAGTGGTCGCACATTTCCTTCTGCCAGATCGCCGCGCCCATCGTCCATGAGAACGGCATCGCCACCGGCGCCAATGCGGTGGTGATTCAACCGGGCAAGATAGACCGCTCCCCCACCGGCACTGGTTGCTCGGCGCGCATGGCGGTGTTGCAGGCCAAAGGCTTGATGCAGGTTGGCGAGCGCTTTGTCGGCCGTTCGATTATCGGCTCCGAGTTCCACTGCCGCATTGATTCGCTGACCGAAGTCGCCGGCCGCGCCGCGATTTACCCGTGCATTTCCGGCCGGGCGTGGATCACCGGCACCCATCAATTGCTGCTCGACCCAAGCGATCCGTGGCCACAAGGCTATCGCCTGTCCGACACTTGGCCCGGCGCCTGATCACGCAATCCCTGAACCCCCAGACCAACGGCCAGTAAAAACCCCTGAAAACCAAAAAAAACACTAGCAGAGCATGGTCATTTTAAATATCGTATACGAAATACAATTAACGAACCGGAGGCAACAATGAGCAAGCGCATTAACTGGAGTGGCGTCTTCCCCGCAGTGACCACTCAATTCAACGATGACTTCTCCATCAACCTGGAAAAAACCCATCAGGTGATTTCCAACGTGATCCGCGACGGCGTGTCCGGCCTGGTGGTCTGCGGCTCGGTAGGTGAAAACACCTCGCTGAGCGCCGAAGAAAAAATCGCCGTGACTGAAGTGGCCGTCGATGCCGCCCGTGGTCGCGTGCCGGTGATTTGCGGCGTGGCCGAGTTCACCAGCATACAAGCGGCCAAGGTCGCCAATGCCGTACGCCGGGTCGGCGTCGATGGCGTGATGCTGATGCCGGCGCTGGTCTACGGTTCCAAGCCGTTCGAGACCGCCGAGCATTACCGCTACGTGGCGAAAAACGCCGACGTGCCGCTGATGGTCTACAACAACCCGCCTATCTATAAGAACGACGTCACCCCGGACATCCTGATTTCCCTGGCCGACTGCGACAACGTGGTGTGCTTCAAGGACTCTTCCGGCGACACCCGCCGCTTCATCGACGTGCGCAACGAAGTCGGTGACCGTTTCGTGCTGTTCGCCGGCCTCGACGACGTGGTGCTGGAAAGCATCGCCGTGGGTGCCGAAGGTTGGGTCTCGGGCATGTCCAACGTGTTCCCGAAAGAGGGCGAAACCATCTTCCGCCTGGCCAAGGCCGGTCGTTTCGCCGAAGCCATGCCGATCTACGAATGGCTGATGCCGATCCTGCACCTCGATGCCCGTGCCGACCTGGTGCAGTGCATCAAGCTGTGTGAAGCCATCGCCGGTCGCGGCAGCGCTTTGACCCGTCCGCCACGCCTGGCCCTGCCGGAAGCCGACCGCGTATTCGTCGAGCAGATCATGGCCAAGGCGTTGGCGAGCCGCCCGGAACTGCCGGACGTCGGTCTCTGAGTGATTGCCGGGCGGGCCTTTACCGGCCCGGCCCGGCTGCCCGTTTTTTCGCGCCTTAACAAGGTACGTCAGCATGTCGAATCCTCAGCACACGCAAAGCGCAACCACACCCTCGGGACTCAAACGCGTAGTGGCCGCCGCCATGGCTGGCACCGTCGCTGAATGGTATGAATTCTTTCTCTACGGCACCGCCTCGGCGCTGGTCTTCGGTCAGCTGTTCTTCCGCCAGACCGACAGCCCCGTCGACGGCATCATCGCCGCCTTCGCCTTGTACGCGGTCGGCTTTCTCGCCCGGCCGTTGGGCGGTTTGGTATTCGGTCACTACGGTGACAAATTCGGCCGCAAACGCCTGCTGCAACTGAGCCTGGTAGTGGTCGGCATCACCACCTTCCTGATGGGTTGCCTGCCTGGCTTCGACCAGATCGGTTACGCAGCGCCGGTGCTACTGGTGCTGTTGCGGTTGATCCAGGGCTTCGCTTTCGGTGGCGAATGGGGCGGCGCGATTCTGCTGGTGTCCGAACACTGCCCGGACAATCGTCGGGGCTTCTGGGCCAGTTGGCCGCAAGCCGGGGTGCCGGCCGGCAACCTGGTGGCCACGGTCGCCCTGCTGCTGTTGTCGTCGAACCTGTCAGAGCAACAGTTCCTTGCCTGGGGCTGGCGCGTGGCGTTCTGGTTCTCGGCGGTAGTCGTGTTGATCGGATACTGGATTCGCACCAGCGTCGATGACGCGCCGATCTTCAAGGAAGCCCAGGCCCGTCAGGCACAGACCAAACAGCAACAGCTCGGTGTGGTGCAAGTACTGCGTCATCACTGGCGTTCGGTGCTGGTGGGAATCGGCGCACGCTTTGCCGAGAACATCCTCTACTACACCGTGGTGACGTTCTCGATTACCTATCTGAAACTGGTGGTGCACAAGGACACTTCGCAAATTCTGCTGCTGATGTTCGGCGCGCACCTGGTGCACTTTTTCCTGATCCCGCTGATGGGCTATCTGTCGGACATCGTCGGGCGCAAGCCGGTGTACCTGACCGGCGCGGTGCTCACAGCGTTCTGGGGTTTCATCGGTTTCCCGATGATGGACACCGGCAACAACTGGCTGATCATGGCCGCCATCACCCTGGGCCTAGCCATCGAGTCGATGACTTATGCGCCTTACTCGGCGCTGATGGCTGAAATGTTCCCGACCCACGTACGCTACACCGCTCTGTCCCTGTGCTACCAGGTGGCGCCGATCTTCGCCGGTTCCCTGGCACCACTGATCGCCATCACCTTGCTCAACAAGTACCACAGCTCGACTCCGATCGCCTGGTATCTGGTGGGCGCTGCGCTGATTTCCGTGGTGGCTGTCGGGGTGACCCGCGAGACCCGTGGCAAGTCATTGCGCCAGGTGGATGCCGAGTCGGCGGCGCGGGTTGCTGCCGTGGACGCAGCCGTGCCAGCCACCCCGCGCCGGGGTGACTCTTTGGCTTGATGGCCCTGAAAGATCGCAGGCTGCGGTCTTTTGCCCTTACCCTTTCCAGACCGGAGATTTTCAATGCTCGAAATCCTTGGCCACAACTACATCGGCGGAGCGCGCAGCGCCGTCGGCGGCATCATCCTGAACAGCCATGACGCCAGCACCGGCGAAGCACTGCCCTACTCTTTCGTGCAAGCCACCGCGCACGAAGTCGATGCGGCCGTCCAGGCCGCTGCGGCCGCCTATCCGACCTTTCGTAATTTGCCGGCGACGCGCCGGGCGCAATTCCTTGAAGCCATCGCCGCGCAACTGGATGCCCTGGATGACGAGTTCGTTGCCCTGGTGACCCGTGAGACCGCCCTGCCCAGCGCCCGGATTCAGGGCGAGCGCGGCCGCACCAGCGGCCAGATGCGTCTGTTCGCTCAGGTCCTGCGTCGGGGCGACTTCTACAGCGCGCGCATCGACCGTGCCCTGCCGGAGCGTCAGCCGCTGCCACGGGTTGACCTGCGCCAGTACCGGATCGGCGTCGGCCCGGTGGCCGTGTTCGGCGCGAGCAATTTTCCGTTGGCCTTTTCGACTGCTGGCGGCGATACCGCAGCGGCCCTGGCCGCCGGTTGCCCGGTGGTGTTCAAGGCCCACAGCGGGCACATGGCAACCGCCGAATGCGTGGCCAATGCGATCCTGCGCGCCGCCGAGCAGACCGACATGCCCAAGGGTGTGTTCAACATGATCTACGGCGCTGGTGTCGGTGAAGCGCTGGTCAAGCACCCGGCGATTCAGGCCGTCGGTTTCACCGGCTCGCTCAAAGGTGGCCGTGCCCTTTGCGACATGGCCGCCGCACGGCAACAACCCATCCCGGTGTTCGCCGAGATGAGCAGCATCAATCCAGTGTTGGTATTGCCCGAAGCCTTGCGCGCGCGGGGCGAGAAAATCGCCGGTGAACTGGTGGCATCGGTGGTCCAGGGTTGCGGGCAGTTCTGCACCAATCCGGGGTTGGTCATTGGTATTCGCGCCCCTGAATGGACGGCGTTCTCTGCCCGAGTAAGCAACCTGATGGCCGCACAACCGGCGCAAACCATGCTCAATGCTGGCACCCTCGACAGCTATGAAAAAGGGCTGCGGGCCTTGCTCGAGCATCCGGGCGTGACGCACCTGGCGGGCCACGACCAGTTGGGCAATCAGGCGCGGCCGCAACTGTTCAAGGCCGACGTCAGCCTGCTGCTCAATGGGGATCCGCTGCTACAGGAAGAAGTGTTCGGGCCGACCACCATTATCGTTGATGTGGCGGACAAGGTTGAGCTGCGGCAGGCGTTGAACAGCTTGCACGGGCAACTGACTGCGACATTGATTGGCGAAGCATCGGATCTTCAGACCCATGCAGACCTGCTGGTACTGCTGGAACAAAAAGTCGGCCGGGTACTGTTCAACGGTTACCCCACCGGGGTCGAAGTCTGCGATGCCATGGTCCATGGCGGGCCTTACCCTGCAACCTCCGACGCCCGTGGCACGTCGGTTGGCAGCCTGGCCATCGAGCGATTCCTGCGTCCGGTGTGCTACCAGAACTGCCCGGACGCCTTGCTACCCGACGCCTTGAAAAATGCCAACCCGCTGGGGATTGCACGGCTGGTGGATGGCAGCAGCCAACGCGACTCAATCTAGAAAACCGCACAAAGAACTGTGGGAGCGAGCCTGTACGCGAAAGGGCCATCAGCTTCAGCCTCTTCGTTGACTGACACGCCGCCTTCTCGAGCAAGTCGGATCGCCGCACCGCCGCTCCCACAGGATTGAGCACGTTGATTCAATCAGGCGAGCAAGGCCTTGAGGTCGTTGTACAGCGCCTCGGGAATTTGCACGCCTTCCACCAGGCTGCGTACCCGCGCCGCGTAACGTCGTTGCGACGGTAAGCGTGCGCCCTGCCCTTCAATGCCCTGGAACAATGTTTCGGCCCGGGCCAAATGTTCTTCAGTGGCGTCCCCCAGAAAGCGCCGAGGGTCCAGGGCGATGATCAACTCGCCATGGTACGGCGACGACTTGCTGCCCCCGTCGTAAGCCAACGACTCGGCACTGGTCAGGTCACCAATCAGCGGCCCGGCAATCAACTCCACCATCGCCGCCAGCGCCGAACCCTTGTGCCCGCCGAACGTCAGCATCGCGCCGCTGTCGAGCACCACGTTGGCGTCGGTGCTCGGCTGGCCTTGGGCGTCGACGCCCCAACCTTCGGGAATCGCCTTGCCGGCACGCCGGTGCAGTTCGATATCACCACGGGCAATCGCGCTGGTGGCGAAGTCGAACACAAACGGATCTTGCCCCGCACGCGGCCAACCGAAGGCAATGGGATTGGTGCCGAACACCGGCAGTCGTCCTCCAGCCGGCGCCACCCAGGCGTGGCTCGGATTACACGCCAGTGCCACCAGACCGGCAGCAGTCAGTTGCTCGATCTCCACCCACAGCGCAGAGAAATGTACACAGCGGTTGATTGCCAACGCCGCAATGCCGTTGGCCCGGGTTTTCTGCGCCAGCAACGGCAACCCCGCCTGAAACGCCAACTGCGAAAACCCACCGCCAGCATCCACCCGCACAATCGACGGCGCCTGGTCGATCACCTGTGGCTCGGCATCGGCTGACACCTTGCCGGCCCGCAGGGAATTCACACACCCCAAAATCCGGTACAAACCGTGGGAGGCACAGCCATCACGTTCGCCAGCAATCACCGTCGCCGCCACCGCTTGTGCATGGGCCAGATTAAAACCGTTGTGCAACAAGATCGATTCGGCCAACTCACGGGCTTCGATCAGGGTCAGTCGGATCATGGTCATCTCCTTGGACAGACCGGTCAGAGTGGTCTATCCGAGGCGTTATGGCTTGATGGGTTTGGGCATTGGCGGTGACGAAATTGGCATAGCGCAGGCCGTTGGACCCCGTTAATCCAATGGCTGATGAGATCCAGTGTGGGAGCGAGCCTGCTCGCGAAGGCCACACCTCTGTTTCAAGACTGATTGATGCTTTTGCGGCAACACAGAATTGCCATCGACCTGATTGATAGACCTCTGCGCAAGGCGCAGGCTAGAGAGCTGATTTGGCCTCTCATATCATTCCGAATGATAGTTACCTTCGCCCCATTCGATTCGTGAGATACAAACCCGCCGCGCATCATTCGCCAATCTCAATACATTGGCGGATGCATCCATGGAACAGTCACTCAAACATTTGCGCTTCCCGTTGGCTTTGTTGGCCGTAGTGGTGATCAGCGCCTGCGGCAAGGCCCCGGAAACCGCCGCCAGCATGCCTGCGGCCAAGGTCAGCGTGGCCAAGGTGCTTGAACAACCGGTCAACGAGTGGGACGAATTCACCGGCCGCCTCGAAGCGCCGGAAACCGTCGAAATTCGTCCACGGGTCTCCGGCCAGATCGATGAAGTGGCGTTCACTGAAGGCGCCCTGGTCAAGAAAGGCGACCTGCTGTTCCAGATCGACCCGCGTCCGTTCCAGGCTGAGGTCCGCCGCCTCGAAGCCCTGGTTGCACAATCGCGCGCCAATGCCACCCGCAGCGAAAACGAAGCCCAGCGCGGTGAGCGTCTGCGCACCAGTAATGCCATTTCCGCCGAGCTGGCCGATTCGCGCACCAGCGCCGCCCAAGAAGCCCGTGCCGCCGTCGGTGCCCTGCAAGCGCAACTGGACCTGGCCAAACTGAACCTGAGCTTCACCCGCGTGACTGCTCCAATCAGCGGCCGCGTCAGCCGTGCCGAAATCACCGCCGGCAACCTCGTAACTGCCGACACCACCCCACTGACCAGCGTGGTCTCCACCGACAAGGTGTACGCCTACTTCGACGCGGACGAGCGTGTATTCCTCAAGTACACCGAGCTCGCTCGCCAGGGCAAGCGAGGCGCCACGACCCCGGTCTACATGGGACTGTCCAATGAAGACGGCAACCCGCACCAGGGCGTGATGAACTTCGTCGACAACCAGGTCAACCCGAAGACCGGCACCATCCGTGGCCGCGCCGTGTTCGACAACAGCGATGGCAGCTACACCCCGGGCCTGTATGCACGCCTGAAACTGGTGGGCAGCGGCACCTACAGCGCCATGCTGATCAATGACGAAGCGGTCGGCACTGACCTCGGCAAGAAGTTCGTGCTGGTGATGGATGCCGACAACAAGACCGCCTACCGCGCGGTGGAGCTGGGTCCGAAGATCGAAGGTCTGCGCATCGTGCGCAACGGCCTGAGCAAGGACGACACCATCATCGTCAAGGGCCTGCAACGGGTACGCCCTGGTTCACCGGTCACCCCTGAAGTGATTCCGATGGCCAGCGAACAAACCCTCGCGGCACTCGCACAACAACGCCAAGCGCTGGAAGCCAGCAACCTGCCCCAAGTCGCGCCTGCCAAGGTTGCGCCGGGTACGGCTGTGAAACTGGCTGCCACGACCCCACGCGGTTAAGGGATTTTTACGATGAATTTTTCCCAATTCTTCATTTCGCGGCCGATCTTCGCAGCGGTGCTGTCGCTGCTGATCCTGATCGCCGGTGCGATCTCGCTGTTCCAGCTGCCGATCAGCGAATACCCGGAAGTGGTGCCGCCGACCGTGGTGGTCCGCGCCAACTTCCCGGGTGCCAATCCCAAGGTCATCGGTGAAACCGTGGCCGCGCCCCTGGAGCAGGCCATCACCGGCGTTGAGAACATGCTGTACATGTCCTCGCAATCCACCGCTGACGGCAAGATCACCCTGACCATCACCTTCGCTCTGGGTACTGACCTGGACAACGCGCAGGTGCAGGTGCAGAACCGCGTGACCCGCACCGAGCCGAAGCTTCCCGAGGAAGTGACGCGCATCGGTATCACCGTGGACAAGGCGTCACCCGACCTGACGATGGTGGTGCACTTGACCTCGCCGGACAAACGCTACGACATGCTGTACCTGTCCAACTACGCCCTGCTCAACATCAAGGATGAGCTGGCGCGCCTGGGCGGTGTCGGTGATGTGCAGTTGTTCGGCATGGGCGATTACTCCCTGCGTGTGTGGCTTGACCCGAACAAGACCGCTTCGCGCAACCTGACCGCCACCGATGTGGTCACGGCGATTCGTGAACAGAACCGCCAGGTAGCGGCCGGTGCCCTGGGTGCGCCTCCTGCACCGAATGCCACGGCATTCCAGTTGTCGGTCAACACTCAGGGCCGTCTGGTGTCCGAGGAAGAGTTCGAGAACATCATCATTCGCTCTGGCGACAACGGTGAAATCACTCGCCTCAAGGACATCGCCCGCGTCGAACTGGGCTCCAGCCAATACGCCCTGCGTTCGTTGCTGAACAACCAGCCGGCGGTGGCGATCCCGATCTTCCAGCGCCCTGGCTCCAACGCCATCGAGATCTCCAACGAAGTGCGGGCCAAAATGGCCGAGCTGAAGAAGAGCTTCCCCGAAGGCATGGATTTCAGCATCGTCTATGACCCGACGATCTTCGTGCGCGGTTCGATCGAGGCGGTGGTTCACACCCTCTTCGAAGCGCTGATCCTCGTGGTGCTGGTGGTGATCCTGTTCCTGCAAACCTGGCGCGCCTCGATCATTCCATTGGTCGCTGTGCCGGTATCGCTGATCGGTACCTTTGCCGTGATGCATCTGTTCGGTTTCTCGCTCAACGCCTTGTCGCTGTTCGGCCTGGTGCTGGCGATCGGTATCGTGGTGGACGATGCCATCGTGGTGGTGGAGAACGTCGAACGGAACATCGAACTTGGATTGACCCCGGTCGAAGCCACCAAGCGCGCCATGCGTGAAGTGACAGGTCCGATCATTGCCACGGCGCTGGTGCTGTGTGCGGTGTTTGTTCCGGCGGCGTTCATTTCCGGCCTGACCGGCCAGTTCTACAAGCAGTTCGCCCTGACCATCGCGATTTCCACGGTGATCTCGGCCTTCAACTCCCTGACCCTGTCGCCGGCCCTGGCCGCAGTATTGCTCAAGGGTCACGACGCGCCGAAAGACCGTTTCTCCAAGGTGCTGGACAAGATTTTCGGTGGCTGGTTGTTCCGTCCGTTCAACCGCTTCTTTGAAAAGGCCAGTCATGGTTACGTCGGCACCGTTGCCCGTGTGATCCGCTCAAGCGGCATCGCCCTGCTGCTGTACGCCGGCCTGATGGTCCTGACCTTCTTCGGCTTCTCCAGCACCCCGACCGGTTTCGTACCCGGCCAGGACAAGCAATACCTGGTGGCCTTCGCGCAACTGCCGGATGCCTCGAGCCTGGACCGTACCGAAGACGTGATCAAGCGCATGTCCGAGCTGGCGCTGAAACAACCCGGCGTGGAAAGTGCCGTGGCTTTCCCTGGCCTGTCGATCAACGGCTTCACCAACAGCCCGAACGCCGGCATCGTGTTCGTGACTCTGAAACCGTTCGACGAACGTAAAGACCCGAGCATGTCCGCCGGTGCGATTGCCGGTGCCTTGAACGGCCAATACGCGAACATCCAGGAAGCCTACATGGCGATCTTCCCGCCGCCGCCGGTACAAGGCCTGGGCACCATCGGTGGTTTCCGCCTGCAGATCGAAGACCGGGGCAACCTGGGCTACGAAGAGCTGTACAAGGAAACCATGAACATCATCAACAAGAGCCACAGCGTTCCGGAGCTGGCTGGCTTGTTCACCAGCTACACGGTGAACGTGCCCCAGGTCGATGCCGCCATCGACCGGGAAAAAGCCAAGACCCACGGCGTGGCCGTCAGCGACATCTTCGACACCCTGCAGATCTACCTGGGTTCGCTGTATGCCAACGACTTCAACCGCTTCGGTCGCACCTATCAGGTCAACGTTCAGGCCGAGCAACAGTTCCGCCTCGAATCCGACCAGATCGGCCAGCTGAAGGTGCGTAACAACAAGGGCGAGATGATCCCGCTGGCGACCTTCATCAAGGTCAGCGACACCTCGGGCCCGGATCGCGTGATGCACTACAACGGCTTCATCACCGCTGAAATCAACGGTGCGGCAGCCCCCGGCTACAGCTCCGGCCAGGCCGAAAAAGCCATCGAGAAACTGCTCAAGGAAGAACTGCCCAACGGCATGACCTACGAATGGACCGACCTGACCTACCAGCAGATCCTGTCCGGTAACACTGCGCTGTTCGTGTTCCCGCTCTGCGTACTGCTGGCGTTCCTGGTACTGGCGGCTCAATACGAAAGCTGGAGCCTGCCACTGGCGGTGATCCTGATCGTACCGATGACCCTGCTGTCGGCCATCACCGGGGTGATCGCTTCCGGTGGCGACAACAACATCTTCACCCAGATCGGTTTGATCGTATTGGTGGGGCTTGCCTGTAAGAACGCGATCCTGATCGTCGAGTTCGCCAAGGACAAGCAACTGGAAGGCCTCAACCCGCTGGCCGCGGTCCTGGAAGCTTGCCGCCTGCGTCTGCGGCCGATCCTGATGACTTCCTTCGCATTCATCATGGGTGTTGTGCCCCTGGTGTTCTCCAGCGGTGCCGGTGCTGAAATGCGTCATGCCATGGGTGTAGCGGTGTTCTCTGGGATGCTCGGGGTGACCTTCTTCGGTCTGTTGCTGACGCCGGTGTTCTACGTACTGATCCGTAACTTTGTCGAGCGCGGCCAGGCACGCAAAGCCGCCAAGGCCGCCCTGAAGCTGGAGTCGCATTGATGAGTTTGAAAGCCTTCCTGCCGAGCCTGCTGGTACTGGCCCTGAGTGCCTGTGCCGTGGGCCCGGACTACAAGACGCCAACCACCGAGGCGGCCCACATCACGGCCGCCACCGATGGCGCCGCCGGCCAGAAGAATTTTGACCGTTCGCGTTTCGAAGGCATCTGGTGGCAGCAGTTCGAAGACCCGACTCTCAACCAGCTGGTGACGAAATCCTTGCAAGGCAACCGTGATTTGCGCGTCGCCTTCGCCCGCTGGAAAGCGGCGCGGGCGATCCGCGACGACGTCAGCAACGACGCCATGCCGACCATCACCAGTCGCGTCAGCAGTGACCTGGGCAAAGGCCAGATTCCGGGCCAGACCACCGACCGGGTCAACAGCGAACGCTATGATCTGGGCCTGGACATGGCCTGGGAAATCGACTTGTTCGGTCGCATCCAGCGCAACCTGGAGTCGGCCAACGCCGAGCAACAGGCGTTCGAGGCCGACCTGTACCAACTGCAAGTCACCATGATTGCCGAGCTGGTGGATTCCTACGGTCAACTGCGCGGCGCGCAGTTGCGGGAGAAAATTGCCCTGGCCAACCTGGAGAACCAGCAGGAGTCGCGCAAGATCACTGTCAGCCTGCGTGATGCCGGCGTCGGCGACCAGCTCGATGTGGAGCGCGCCGATGCGCGACTGGCGTCGGTCGAAGCCAGCGTGCCGCAATTGCAGGCCGAGCAAGTCCGACAGAAAAACCGTATCGCCACCCTGCTGGGTGAACGTCCGGACATGCTGAGCGTGGACCTGAGCCCGAAAGACCTGCCGGCGATCGCCAAGGCTTTGCCGATCGGTGATCCGGGTCAACTGCTGCAACGCCGTCCGGACATTCTCAGTGCCGAACGCAAACTGGCTTCGGCCACGGCGCGTATCGGCGTGGCCAAGGCGGATCTGTTCCCTCGGGTCAGCCTCAGCGGCTTCCTTGGCTTTACGGCCGGGCGCGGTTCGCAGATCGGCTCCTCGGCGGCCAACGCCTGGGCGCTGGGTCCGAGCATCACCTGGGCTGCGTTTGACCTGGGCAGCGTCAAGGCCCGTTTGCGCGGCGCCGACGCCGATGCCGAAGGCGCCCTGGCGACCTACGAGCAACAAGTGTTGCTGGCCCTGGAAGAATCGGAAAACGCTTTCAGTGACTACGGCAAACGCCAACAGCGCCTGATCTCGCTGATTCGCCAGAGCGAGTCCAGCCGCTCGGCTGCCGACCTGGCGGAGATCCGCTACCGCGAAGGCACCGCCGATTTCCTCGTGCTGCTCGACGCCCAGCGTGAACGCCTGGCGGCCGAAGACACCCAGGCCCAGGCTGAAGTCGACCTGTATCGCGGCATCGTCGCGATCTACAAGGCCCTCGGTGGCGGCTGGCAGCTGGAGACGGTGGCCAGCAGGTAATGCGGTTTTAAAGCGCTCCTTTGGTTGGCCGCAACCAACCAATTTCCTTGCCCTGCGTCTCATTCGGTCGCGGGGCTTTTTTTTGAATCCGCCACCAACCCATGTAGGAGCGAGCCTGCTCGCGATAGCGGTGTGTCAGTCGACATCATCTTCGAATGTGAGTCCGTCATCGCGAGCAGGCTCGCTCCTACAGGGGGTCAGTGTTGGTCTTTGGAGCTGTGGTTTTCCTGGACGGTCACAGTGGCGGTAGTCCCCGCTCTCAGGTTGT
Source organism: Pseudomonas sp. GL-RE-26 (assembly GCF_019956275.1). Taxonomy (NCBI): domain Bacteria; kingdom Pseudomonadati; phylum Pseudomonadota; class Gammaproteobacteria; order Pseudomonadales; family Pseudomonadaceae; genus Pseudomonas; species Pseudomonas sp. GL-RE-26. Next base: position 87,812 of record NZ_JAHBDI010000001.1, on the reverse strand, counting down.
TTTTACCGGCATAGTCGGCATCGATCTCGATCCGCACCGGCACCCGTTGCGCCAGTTTGATCCAGGTGTAACTGGGGTTGATGTTGGCCAGCAGGCGGCCACCGGGCAGGTTTTCCCGGTCGGCGATGGCGAAGGCAATGCTCTGCACTTTGCCGCCGAACGTTTCGCCACTCATCAACTCGATCTTGACCCGATCACCCTCCCCGATCCGCGGCAACTTGGTTTCTTCGAAGTAACCGCTGACATAGAACGATTCACTGTCCACCAGCGCCAGCAAGGGACCGCCGGCCGAGGCGTAGTCGCCCTCCCGGGTCAACAGGTTGGTGACATAGCCGGTCACCGGGGAGACGACATGGGTACGCTGCAAGTCAAGCTCGGACTGGGTCAAGGCCGCTATAGCCAGTTGCACGTTGGCCTGGGCCAACACCAGATTGGCCTGGTTACGCAGCAGGTCTGCCTGGGCCACAGACACATCGGTGTTGGCCTTCTCCCACTCTTCGCCGGAAATCGCCGAACGATCCTTGAGCGTGCGCCGACGCTGCTCCTCGCTCTGGCGTTGTTTGAGCAAGGCTTCGCTGGCGGTAATGGCCGCCTGGGCCTGCCCCAGCGAAGCTTTCGCCACCTCCACCGCGCGTTTGGAATGCTCCACCGCGAGGGTGTAACGCGCCGGATCGATCTCCAGCAGCGCCTGGCCTTTGTTCACATGCTGGTTGTCCTGCACGGCCAGGCTGACGATTCGCCCCGAAACGTCGGCGGACAAGGTCACCACATCGGCACGCACCCGGGCATCCCGGGTCCAGGGCGCGCGGGTGTAATGCTCCCAGGCGAACCAGCCCAGGATGAAGGCCAGCAGTACCACCGCTACCGTCGAGAGTCGGGAAAGGATGTTCTTCAAGGCATCAGGCTCCCATGACCAGAATCAGCGTGGCGCAGACGCAGGCGTACAGCGCGCCTTCGAACAACGCCTCGTGCCAGACGAACTGCAGCACGCCGAGGCGCCGCAACGTCCAGTCCAGCAGCAGGAAAATCGGCAAGCCCAGCAGCAGCGCCTGGGCAATCGGGGGCAGATAGGCACCACCCACTTCCAGATCAATGGGCAAGGACAGGGTCTCCTTCAAGGCCTGAGGGTTGAAAGTAGCCGCGATAGCGCTCCACGAACGACACCACGATCAACAGCGCCACACGCATGCGAAACACCGACCACAAGTGCTCATGGACATCGGTATGCAGGGCATCCAGGTCGTCGCCCAGGGTGTGAAGGCTATCAAGCACCAGCGCCACTTCGACCCCGGGCCGGCCGGCGACCAGCCGGCCTGTTTCCCGGACTGTCGAAAACAGGCGACTTTGCAGATCCGGGCTCAGCAGTGCGTTGTTCTGCCCCTGCTGTCTGAGCTGATTCAAGGCAATACCCAGTGCCATGCAGGCCAGGCTGACTTGAAACAGCTCGCGCGATTGTGGCTCCCGGGTCGCGGGCAGTAGCCCCAGCATCATGGTCAGGCGGTCAACCATGCGGCTCTCGAAGGCAAACTGCTGCTCATCGGTCGCCGAGGTTTTCAGCAAGGCGTACACCTGCTCGCCGTTCTCTTTGTGGAGCCGGCGCATGCGCAAATCCGGCATGTACGGAAAAATCAGCGCATAGACACTCAAGGCCAGTACGGTCGCGCAGGTATAGGCCCCGGCAAACTCGAACCACTGGATGGCGGTGTTTTGCCCGATCCCTACGTTCAACGGGCCAAGCAACAAAAACGTCGTGAGCCCCAGGCCAATGCCGGTACCTGTGGTGGGTGGGCTGGCCAATCCCACCGCTACGGCGTAGAGCAAGGGCACCAGCAGCAAGGCAAGCATCTCGAAATTGCTGATCATCGGCACAAACAGGAACTGAAGGAGCGCCGAGGCCACCAGTGCCAGCCCGAATCCCCGGGCATAGCTTTGCACCGCCAGCAGCGGCCGGGGAAACGTCGACATCAGCGAGCACAGGATGCCCAACAGCACCATCCCGCCTCGGGCACCGTCCCAGCCGGTTTCGATCCAGATCAGACCGGCGATCAACAGTGCGGAAAAGGCCCGGATGGCGTTCATGGTCGCCAGGGTAAAGTCCAGGTGCAGCGGGTTTTCCCGCCCGCGATACACGCTGCTGGCCGGACGCCCGCTCTGGATGGCATCGCTCAATTCCAGAATCTGCTCAAGCTGCTGTAGCAGGCGCGCCTGTTCCCAGCGCAGCGACCAGGCCAGCGAACGCAAGGTGGCCGGCAACGGCTCGGTCAATTGTTCGGCCCTGTAGGCGAGCTCATCAAAGCGTTGTTGCAGCGAAATGAAATGGTGGCGCTTTTCACTGGACAGCGAACGCCCCTCTTGCGCCAGCTCATCGAGAAAGGCCAGTTCTTCGGCGCGCAGCCGTTGAATCTCTTCAGGCAACTCGCCCTCCCAGCGCTCGGTCAACAGCAGCCGCTGGTGGCGCAAGGCAGTCAGACGCGCGGTCAATAGCACCAGTTGGTTGCCCAGCAGTTGCACCAGACCGTTGGCGCTGCGTAACCGTGGTGCATCGAAGTACATGTGTCGACGCACGCCCTCCAGGCCGCTGATCTGGCCCAGCAGCTGCATTTGCCGCTGCTGGAAATCGGCTTCGCTCTCTTCGGTGCGGATGACGGCGCTGGCATGGGTCGCCAGCAACCGGGTGATTTGATCGATCCTGGCGAAGTAATCCCGGGCCACGGCCTCTGGCCTGGCGGTGAGCAGACTGACCACGCACACGCAGGCAACCGCCAGCAAGGTTTCGGTGAGGCGGGTCACCGCCAGTAAAAAGGTGCCGTCCTGATCGGGAATCGCCAGCAACGCGATGACCACGGCGGTGTAGCCACTGAGTACGAATGCCCCGGAACTGGTGTAGCGCAACAGCGTGCCACCGGCAGTGCACAGCGCCAGCCACAGGGCCAGGGTGGTGATGAACGGCAACGGTGCCTGGGGAAATATCGCCATGATTGCCACCGCTACGACGGCCCCCGTGGTGGTACCGATGACTTGGCCAAAACTGCGGGCCAGCACCATGCCGCCCAGTGGCTGGCTGATGATGACCACGGCCATGATCGACCACTTGGGCTGGTCCAGGTCGAACAGAAACGCCAGGTACAGGGTCAACAACCCGGCCGCGATGGTTCGCAGGGCAAACAGCAACACCCCGGGACCGGGGTTGAGCATGGCCTTGAAGTACTGCAACAACCCTTGCATGGGAACACTCGTCGAGACACCTCCAGCAAGCGTAGTCACTGCTGCGGGGCCTCGACAGGTTTTGCTGTCGACGCAGCTTGCAGGTCCATCGATAGTCGGCTGAAGGGCTGTTCAACCGTTTGAATCAAGCGTGAACGTCGTCAAGGTTTGACTCAAGGCCTGGCCTGACCGAAGCTGGCGCCTTTGCAAAAGCTTGCCAGCTTCCGGATTCCTGCATGCCCAAGTCCCGCCGCATTCTGTTTATCAGCCTCTTCGCCCTGCTCGTCATCGGTTTTGCGTGGTTTTCCCTGCGCGATACCACCCCGGTGGTTCCCGAAGCCATCCAGCATGGCTACAGCGAAGCGCTGGCGGCTGCCCGTGCCGGTCAACCGGGTGCCGCGCGGGTGCTCTATCAGCAATTGGCCCGTCCGGACCTGTCCCCCAAGCGTCGTATCTGGTTGCATGCCGAACTGCCCAACTACCCAAGCTCGGTGGCCCTGAAGCTGGCGGATGCCGACTTGCAGAACGAGTCGCCCGACGTACGTATCGCGGCGATCAGGAGCATCAGCGGCCTGGTCCCGAACGGCCAGCGCAGTCTGCTGCTGGGCCCATTGCTCGAAGACAGCGAACAAAGCGTGCGGCTGGAAGCCATCAACGCGCTGCTGGGGTTGTCCCCGGATGACCTGGGTTTGTATTTCGGGCCGCTGGAACAAGCCATCGATGCCTGGGAGCAAGTGCTCAGGAGCGAGCCACAAAGCGCTGAAAACCAATACCAGCTGGCCCGACTGCATTTGCACAACGCCGAACTCAAGGAAGCGCAACAGGCGCTGGACAACACCCTGCGCCTGGCGCCGGACAACCTGCCGGCGCTGGTGCTGCAAATCGAAGTGCTGGATAAACAGGGCCAAAACGACGCCGCCCGGCAACTGTTGGCCAGGCAACTGCAGGCACAGCCCAACTCCGCCTACCTGCAACATGCCCTGGGGCTCTGGCTGCTGCATCACGAGCAAAGCGAATTCGCCCTGCTCGGCCTGTCCAAGGCCGTCGAACTTGAGCCCAATAACCGCGATTACCGCTACGACCTGGCCACCACGTTGCACGGTGAGCAGGAGCTCGAAGCGGCGCAGAAACAGTTGCAGGAAGTCGTTCAGCGACATCCCAACGATCGCAAGGCTCGGGTGCTGCTGATCAATTACTGGAAGGAAAGCGGGCAGCTGCAAAACGTGCAGGTCCTGTTGGCCCAACTCGAACAGATGAACCCCGATGATCCGGCGTTGCAACAAGGGCTTTGACCCCGACTGAAATTTCGTTGAACCGTCGTCCTGGCCAGGGGTCAAGTGAAAAGGCAGCCTATTGCCATACGTCGCAATGGCAGCCTCGTTGACCTTGGCCATATGAGGACGCTTGTTTGTCTCTATCCAACGATTTGAACCGAGCCAAGGCCGCCACCGGTATCGAAGGTCTGGACGATATCCTCAACGGCGGATTGTCCCGTGGTCGTGTGTGTTTACCGGGAGGCGAGTTCCGCCAGGACGCCTTGTCCCATGGATGGCAACTGGACAATATCCCGTGAAGGCCGTACAAGCGCCACCCGAACGCGCCATCATCCTTGCACCGCGGGGGCGCGACGGCCAGATTGCCTTGATGATGCTCAAAAAAGCAGGGTTCCACGGGGTGATCCGTCACGATCTGCCGGGATTGTGCGCCGAAGTGGAGCACGGTGCCGGGCTGTTGCTGATCTCTTGCGAGGCACTGTTGGGCCGTGATCTCGAACCGCTGATCCGGCTGATTGAACAACAGCCCGCGTGGTCGGACCTGCCGATCGTGTTGATGACACACCATGGTGGCCCGCAACAGAACCCGGCATCATGCTTCGGCGCGCAATTGGGCAACGTCACCTTCCTTGAACGACCTTTTCACCCTGTCACACTGATCAGTCTGGTCAACACCGCCTTGCGCGGGCGTCGACGACAGTACGAAGCCAGGGATCGCCTGATTGACTTGAGCCAAAGCAAATTGCGCCTGCAAAACACCCTCGAAACCCTTGAACAGCAGGTGGAGGAGCGCACCGCGCAACTGCGCCACAACGAAGAAGTGCTGCGCCAGTCGCAGAAAATGGAAGCCGTCGGCCAGCTCACCGGCGGCATCGCCCATGACTTCAACAACATGCTGACCGGCATCATCGGCAGCCTGGAGTTGTTGCGTCGACGTCTGGCCCGGGGGCGAACCGAAGACCTGGACAGCCTGATCGACCTGGGGGTGACGTCGGCCAACCGCGCGGCAGGCCTGACGCACCGCCTACTGGCGTTTTCCCGGCGCCAGTCGCTGGACTCCAAACCCGTGGAGATGAACAGCCTGGTGATCTCCATGGATGAACTGCTGCAACGCAGCATCAACGAAACCATTTGCCTGGACATGCAACTGGACGAACAGCTGTGGGTGGCCGAAGCCGACCCCAATCAACTGGAAAGCGCCCTGCTCAACCTTGTGATCAATGCCCGCGATGCCATGCCCGATGGCGGCAAGCTGCTGGTCTCGACCTCCAACCAGCACCTTGACGAGGACTTCACTCAAGGCCTGAGCAATCTCGATGCGGGTGACTACGTGGTACTCAGCGTCACCGACACTGGCTGTGGCATGCCGCAAAGCACCATCAACCGCGCCTTCGACCCCTTCTTCACCACCAAGCCCATCGGCCAGGGCACCGGGCTGGGGTTATCGATGATCTATGGTTTCAGCAAACAGTCTGGAGGTCACGTCGCCATCCACAGCGTCGTGGGCGAAGGCACCACGGTGAGTCTGTTTCTGCCGCGCTTTGGCGGTGACCTGCCCCGGGACCATCCACTGGACGTCGAACATTCACCTTTCGCCAACAATGGCGAGACGGTGTTGATTGTCGAAGACGATCCGGCGGTGCGGGTCCTTGTCAGTACAGTGTTGAGCGATCTGGGTTATGCCTTCGTCGAGGCCTGTGATGGTGATAGCGCCGTGCCGATACTCGATTCGCCTCAGCGCATCGACCTGCTGATCAGCGATGTCGGCCTGCCCGGCATGAATGGCCGGCAACTGGCGGAAATCGGCCGACAACTGCGGCCCGACCTCAGGGTGCTGTTCATCACCGGCTACGCCGAACACGCCGCGGTGCGCGGCGGGTTCCTCGATCCGGGCATGCAGATGATCACCAAGCCGTTTACCTTCGACCTGTTGACGGCCAAGGTCAGGGAGATGATCAGGGTCTGAACGCTTACGAAAGCATGTCCTGCATCAATTCCTGCAATTTATCCAGATCGAAGGGTTTGTCCAGGATCGGCGCCTTGCGTGTGATCGGGCTGTCGGTTTCTCGGATTTCCTGGGCATAGCCGCTGATGAAAATCACCTTGAGTTCCGGTCGCAGCTTCACGGCGGGCTCGGCGATCTGCACGCCGGAGATTCCTCCGGGCAGGCGGAAGTCGGTGATCATCATGTCCAGGTGCGGTTTGCTCGCCAGGATCTCGAAAGCCTGTTCGCCGTTTTCGGCTTGCAACACGCGGTAACCTTCGCCCGACAGATAAGCGGACAGCACCATCAGAATCGAGGGGTCGTCCTCGACGACGAGTACTACATCTTGTGCATCTTCGCTCATGGGAAGCCTTTGTTCGGTCAATTGCTGCTGATACGACCGTGGGGTCGATCAGAGGTTGCGTTTACCTGGCTGTTTTCCTACAGCGGCAGACAAACGCGAAACAAGGCGCCTTCGCCAATCCTGCTCTGGACGCTAATAGTACCGCCATGGGCGGCCACAATCTGTTCTGAAATAAACAACCCCAGGCCCAGACCGGCGACGGCGTGTTTGGCCGATACCCGCTCGAACTGCTGGAAGATCCGCTTCTGGTTTGCCTCGCTGATGCCGATCCCTTGATCCTGCACGTCCACCAGCGCCTGGCCACCTTCACTGTAGACCTTCACCGAGATCGGGCTCTTGGCTCCGTAGCGCAAGGCGTTGGTCAACAGGTTGGAAATGACCTGTTCAATACGAAACTCGTCCCAGTTTCCGATCACCGGTTGCGCGGCATCGAGCGAGACCGAGGCCTCGGCGACGTCGATCTGCTGGGAAAAGTTGTGCAAAACGTCGTGAACCAGCGTCGAAAGGTCAACGCGCGTCGGACGGATCGACAACTTGCCGGTGCGAATGCGCGAGACATCGAGCATGTCTTCGATCAAGCGGATGAGGCTTTTGATCTGCCGCTCGTCGCGGTCGACCATCGCGTGCATCTTGTCCAGGGTGAACGCGGTGGCGTTGTCCCGGGCCAGGTGCATCTTGCGTAGCTGGGTTTCAAGGATCAGTCCGTTGAGCGGCGTGCGCACTTCGTGGGCGACGATGGACATGAAGTCATCGCGCATGCGCACCGCCTGCTCCAGTTCCAGTTGAGTACTTTGCAGTTGCTTGAGCAGGGTCTCCTGTTCGCGGCGACTTTGCTCAAGGGCCAGCACTTGCTCCTTCATCGCCTTGCTCTGGCGATACAGGTCGACGAACACACTGACCTTGCTCTTGACCGCCTGGATGTCCAGCGGCTTGTGCAGGAAGTCCACGGCTCCGCTTTCATAGCCCTTGAACGCGTAGTTCAGTTCACGCCCGGCGGCGCTGACGAAAACGATCGGGATGTTCCTGGTCTTTTCCGTGCCACGCATCAACTCGGCCAACTCGAAGCCATTCATGCCGGGCATCTGCACATCGAGGATGGCCAAGGCGAATTCGTGTTGCAACAACAGGGACAAGGCTTCGTCGGCGCAAAGGGCCTTGTAGACGATGCGGTCCTCACGCTTGATCAGTGCTTCGAGCGCCAGCAGATTCTCCGGCAGATCGTCCACGATCAGCAGTTTGGCCTTGATATTACTCAGCATGCGATTCGTTCCAGTTCGACAAGCAAACGGCCGATGCCGCGTACAGGAAGTATGTGATCCGGCTGGTGCATCTCCAGGGCGGCCTGGGGCATGGTGGCGACCTGAGCCTCTTGCGGGTCTTGCACGATGGTCAGGCCACCGCGCTGCTTGACCAGGGCCAGGCCGCGCGCGCCATCGCGGTTGGCGCCGGTGAGCAGTACCGCCGCCAGATTGGCGCCGTACGCATCGGCGGCCGATTCGAACAGGTAATCGATGGCGGGTCGCGAATGATGCACGCGAGGCTCCAGGCTCAGGGAAAAGCTGCGGTCCCGCTCCACCGACAGGTGATAACCGGGCGCGGCGAAATACAGTGTGCCGGCTTTGACCGGGGTCTTGTCGCACGCTTCCAGCACCGGCAGGGCAACCCGGCGAGAGAACACGTCCGCCAGCTGGCTGCGGCGCTCGTCCGGCATGTGCAGCACGACAATGATTGGCAGTGCGAAGCCTTCGCGCAGCGGGCCGAGGATGTTCAACAGCGCCTCGACGCCACCGGCGGAGGCACCGATCACGATCGCTTCGATCGCCGGCAACTTCGTTGCACTGTTCATGATTTTCGATAGATCCGTTCTTGTTTGACCAACGGTTCGAACTGATCGCCGAAGGCTGAGAAATCCGGGGTTTCCTTACTGCCCAGTACCAAAAAACCGCGATGGCAGAGGGACTCATGAAACAGTCCGAATGCCCGATCCTGAAGTTTTTTATTAAAGTAAATCAGTACGTTACGACATGAAATTAATTGGGTTTCGGAAAATACGCTGTCCGTCGCCAGGCTGTGATCGGCGAAGGTCACGTTCTCGCGCAGGGTCTTGTCGAAAATCGCGTACCCATAGGCCGCCGTATAGTAGTCGGCAAACGAACTCTGGCCACCGGCCTGCTGGTAATTAGCAGTGTAGGCGCGGACGTTCTCCATCGAGAATATCCCTTGCTTGGCCTTTTCCAGCGAGCGCGGATTGATATCGGTCGCATAGATGATCGTGCGGTCCAGCAGGCCCTCTTCGCGCAACAGAATGGCCATCGAATACACCTCCTCACCGGTGCTGCATCCGGCGATCCAGACTTTGATCGAGGGGTAGGTTCGCAGCAGCGGCACCACTTCCTTGCGGATGGCCAGGAAGTGCGAGGGGTCGCGAAACATCTCGCTAACCGGAATGGTCAGCAACTGCAGCAGTTGCATGAACGCGGCGGGGTCGTGCAGGACCTTATCCTGCAATGCCGAGATGGTGTTGCACTCGAACTGGCTCAACGCATGGTTGACCCGGCGCTTGATCGAAGCGCCGGAGTAATCTCGAAAATCGTAGCTGTACTTGAGGTAGATCGCCTCGATCAACAAGCGCAGTTCGATTTCGCTGTTTCGCTCCACTGAAAAACTGCCCTCCACTAGATCCGTTCCATCTTCGGTAACCACACGCGAATCAGCGAAAACAGGCGATCGAGATCGATGGGCTTGGCCAGGTAATCGTTGGCGCCGGCCTGCAGGCAGTGCTCCTGATCGTCCTTCATGGCCTTGGCCGTCACCGCGATGATCGGCAGCTTGCGCCAGCGCGGGTCCTTGCGGATTTCAACGGTGGCTTCAAAGCCATCCATTTCCGGCATCATCACGTCCATCAACACCAGATCGATGTCTTGCACCTCATTGAGTCGTTCAATCGCTTCGCGGCCGTTGCGGCCAATGACCACGACTGCGCCCTTATGCTCCAGCGCGCTGGTGAGGGCGAAAATGTTGCGCACATCGTCATCCACCAGCAGCACCTTGCGGCCTTCGAAGACCTTGTCGCGGCTGCGGGCGACCTTGAGCATCTTCTGCCGTTCATGGGACAACCGTGATTCGACTTTGTGCAGAAAAAGCGTCACCTCATCCAGCAACCGCTCTGGCGAGCGTGCGCCCTTGATGATGATCGAACGCGAATACTTGCGCAGTTCGGCCTCTTCATCCCGGGTCAGGTTGCGCCCGGTATAGACGATGACCGGCGGAAAGGAGCAGATGTCTTCGGTGGACATGCGCTTGAGCAAGTCATTGCCGAGCATGTCCGGCAACTTGAGGTCGATGATCATGCAATCGAAGACCGACGTGCGCAGCAGGTCCAGCGCCTCCTGAGCCAGGCCAACGGCGGTGATCTCGATGTCATCGTCGCCGATCAGGCGGGCAATGCTGTCGCGCTGCAAGTCGTCGTCCTCGACCAGCAGCACGCGCTTGACCTTCTGGGTCAGCTTGGCCTCGAGGCGTGCGAACACGTCCTTGAGTTCCTCGCGGGTGGTCGGTTTGACCGCATAGCCAATGGCGCCCATATGCATGGCCGCCTCGACCCGGTCTTCGACCGAAATCACATGCACCGGGATGTGCCGGGTTTCGGCGTGTTCCTTCAGGCGTTGGAGTACGGTCAGGCCGGAATGATCCGGCAGGCGCATGTCCAGCAGGATCGCATCGGGGATGAACGCCTTGGCCAGTTCGTAGCCTTCGTCGGCACCGTGGGCCACCAGGCATTGATAACCCAGTTCATGGGCCAGGTCGTAGAGGATGTGCGCAAAGTTCGCCTCGTCCTCCACCACCAGAATGCAGCGGGTGGTGAACGGCCCCTTGTTGCGATCGTCGTCGAAACGCGGAATGTCGACTTCGGCCACCAAAGGCGACAACGTAGGCGGCAATACACTCGGCGCTGCCGCAGGAGCGGCTCGCATCGGTTCGACAGGCACTTCGCCAGGTTCCACGTACTGCTGCGGCAAGACCAGGGTAAACACACTGCCCTGCCCCGGCGTGCTGGTCACACTGATGGAGCCGCCGAGCAAGGCCGCCAGGTCACGGGAAATCGACAAGCCCAGCCCGGTGCCGCCGTAACGCCGATTGGTGGTGCCATCGGCCTGACGGAACGCTTCGAAAATGCTTTCGTGCTGATCCACATCGATGCCGATTCCGGAATCGCGGATGCTGAACACGATGCCGTCATTCGGCGCCGTGGCGACGGACAGGCCGACGCTGCCGCTTTCAGTGAACTTCACGGCGTTGGACAACAGGTTCTTGAGCACTTGCTCCAGGCGCTGGCGGTCGGTGAACAGCATCAGCGGCGCACCGCCCTGCACATCCACCTGGAAATCCAGCTGCTTGTCCGTGGCCAATGGCTGGAACAGGCCGCGCAGGCCATCCACCAGCCGGGCGACGCTGGTGTTCTCTGGATGGATCTCCAGCTTGCCGGCCTCGACCTTGGAAATATCCAGAATGTCGTTGATCAGGTGGAGCAAGTCATTGCCGGCGGAGTAGATCGACTCGGCGAATTTGACCTGCTCGGCAGTGAGGTTTTCTTCCGGGTTTTCCGCCAGCAACTTGGCCAGGATCAACGAGCTGTTGAGCGGCGTACGCAACTCATGGGACATGTTGGCGAGGAATTCGGACTTGTACTTGCTCGAGCGCTGCAATTCTACTGCGCGATCTTCGAGCTGGATCTGGGCCTGATTGAGTTCGGTATTCTTCAGATCCATGGCGTCGCGTTGCTCGGCCAGTACTTCTGCCTGCTCGGCGAGTTGTTCGTTGGTCTGCTCCAGCTCCACCTGCTGGGTTTCCAGGTGAGCCTGGGACTCCTTGAGAATCCGCGACTGCTCTTCAAGCTCTTCGTTGGCGGTCTTGAGTTCTTCCTGCTGAACCTGCAATTCTTCGTTGAGTTGCTGGGTTTCGGCCAGTACCTCCTGCAAACGCTGGCGATAGCGTGCCGCCTCGATCGAGGTGCCGATGTTGCCGGCTATCAGCTCAAGCAATTCAACGTCACGGTCCGTCAGTGGACGCAGAAAGCCCAACTCGATCACGCCATTGATCCGCTCGTCGTCGCTGGTTGGCACCACCAGCACACTGCGGGGCAAACCGTCACCGAGGCCCGAGCTGACCTTGAAGTAATCCCCCGGGACCTCGTCCAGGCGAATCAGCCGTGCCTGCTGCGCCACTTGGCCGACAATGCCTTCGTCGCTGTAGATCTGCTGTTCACGATCCTCCTGCTCACGGGAAAAACCGTAGGTGGCGATGCGCCTGAGGCCGCCGTGGTCTTCGCGCACATAAATGGCCGCCACGGCGGTGCCCAGGTACTGCGCGCAGAATTGCAGGATGTTGCGACCCAGCATGCTCAGGCTCAATTGCCCCAGCACTTGCTCGGCCAGCTCGGTCTGGCCGTTGCGCAGCCAGGCCTGCTGCTCCAGGTGATGGGCGCTGGCCTGTTGGGCGGCAAGGTTGACGCTGTAGTTCTGCGACAGGGTCAACAAATCGCGGCGCCCGACATACGACAGCAACCCGCTGACCCCGGCTATGAACAACAGGTAGAGGCTGATGCTCGTGATCGTGGTGCGCCGCACTTCATCATTGCGCGATGCGCGCAACTGTTGCTCGGTGTCGATCACCGCCTCGAACTGCTTGCGAATTTCATCGGTCAGACGTTTGCCGCGTCCGGCCTTGACCACGGCGCGATAATCGCCGTTGCTGCGCTGCAGATCGATCATCGATTGCGCATAGTTGGTCCACTCCTGCTGCAAGGCCTGCAACCGTATCAAGCGATCAGTCTGCACCGGGTTGTCGGCGGTCAGTTCGAGCAAGGAGCTGAGTTCCACGGCGATGCGCGGCTTGGCGGTTTCGTAGGGATCGAGGAAGTGTTCTTCGCCACTGAGCAGGAAACCGCGCATCCCGGTTTCCAGGTCCACGGTCAACTTCACCGCTTCATTGGCGTTATTGATCACCCGGTCGGTGTGTTCCACCCACTGGATCGTCGACAACAAATAGGTGATCAGCGACACGAAGAACACGGCGCTGATGAGACCCAGACCCAACGGCAGGCTGATGTTGCGACTCAGGAGTTTACGAAATCGTTGCTCATCAACCGAGGACGCGGAGGTCATGGGGCAGGCCTTGTCGAACTGTCAGAATGCAAGGAGTTTGCCCCAAAACTGGCACATTGATCCAATTTTCTGACATGTTTGCGCGCAAGGTCCTACATTCCGCTGCTCCCGTTCCAGTGCACGGGTTATCCTTGCCTGACCTGCGCCGCCAATCCTTTTTCCAACGCATTGGGAACTTGTCGGGATCCGCCACTTGCTCATGCAAGAGCCAGGTGATTTCCAGCGCCCGGCAATGCCAATCTTTTTCGGGGATTCGACTATGTCATCCGCCAACGCCTCCACCATCCTCGTCGTCGAAGACGATGCCATCGTGCGCATGCTGATCGTCGACGTACTGGAAGAGCTGGAATTCAAGGTGCTGGAAGCCGATGGCAGCGAACAGGCGCTGGAGACGCTCAAGGACGTGAGCCAGCAAATTGACCTGATGATGACTGATGTTGGCCTGCCGGTCATGGACGGCCGCGAACTGGCCACCCTCGCCCGCACGTTACGCCCCGACCTGCCCATCCTGTTCGCCAGCGGTTATGCCGAAAACATCGAAGTGCCTGTCGACATGCACGTGATCGGCAAACCCTTCTCCATTGATCAGTTGCGCGACATGGTCAAAGGCATTCTCGGGTGACCCTGCGCTGTGCTGTGGTTTAATGCGCGGCTTTTTCGTCCCTGCCCTGTCTTCGCTTCAAGGAAATCCTGTACATGATTGAGCCCCGCGCAACCAAAGTCCTGGTCATTGGTTACGTCTGGCCCGAGCCCCGCTCTTCCGCGGCCAGCGGGCATGTCATGCAGATTCTCGAGGTTTTCCTGGAACATGGCTGGGACATCACGTTCAGCAGCCCAGCAGGCTTCGGCGAGCAACGCGCAGACCTGACAGCGTTGGGTATTCGCGAAGTCCCCATCGAGCTGAACAACAGCAGTTTCGACGCATTCATCAGCGAACTGGCGCCGGACATCGTGCTGTTCGATCAATTCATGATGGAGGAACAGTTCGGCTGGAGGGTCGAGAAGCATTGCCCCGATGCCTTGCGCGTGCTCGAAAGCTGCGACCTGCAAAGCCTCCGGCAGGGTCGGCATCAACGCCTCAAGGAGCGCTTGAAGGCCAGTGACGACAACAATGACTTCAGCGACCTGTTCGCCCCAGCGTCGCGCGACGAATTTGAACACATGGCCAATACCGATATGGCGAAGCGCGAAATCGCCTCATTTTATCGTTGTGATTTGACGCTGATGGTTTCCGAAGTGGAAATCGAATTGCTGGCCGAGCAGTTCCGGTTTCCCCGCTCCCTGTTGCACTGGTGCCCGTTGATGGTCGATGTTCCGACTCGTGCGCCGGTACCCTTTGAAGACCGGGCACACTTTCTACATATCGGTAACTTTCGCCATGCACCCAACTGGGATGCGGTGCTCTGGTTGAAAACCGCTATCTGGCCGCTGATTCGCGAGCAGATACCCGGCGCTCAATTGCATATCTATGGTGCCTACACACCACCCAAGGCGACTGCCCTGCATAACCCGGCCCAGGGTTTTCATGTCATGAACTGGGCAGAAGACGCCTTGCAAGTCATGTCGTCGGCGCGGGTTTGCATGGCGCCTCTGCGTTTTGGCGCGGGAATCAAAGGCAAGATTGTCGATGCGATGCTCTGTGGCACACCGAATGTGACGACGCCAGTCGGCGCCGAGGCGATGCATGGCGAAGAGGCATGGCCCGGTGCAGTGACCCGTTCGGCACGTGAGTTCGCCGATCATGCCGTGCAACTGCACAACGACAAGACTCGCTGGCAGGATGCCCAGGCGCACGGACAAACCCTGCTTGCCGGCCGCTACCGCAAATCCGTTCATGGCCCGGCCTTGATCCAGCGGCTGGTCGATTGCCAACGGGATATGGTCAACATCAGACGAGATAACTTTACCGGCAGCATGCTGCGTCATCACCAGCACAAGAGCACTCAATACATGGCGCAATGGATCGAGGCGAAAAACCGACTGAATCAGGAGTAGCTCGCCCTCCTTGAGCGCGCCTTGCACGAACAGACGCATCGGCGGTAGTAGCGCTATCGATCCGGCAAGAGGCATGATCCGGACGGGATAACAACACAAGCGCCCTGACATGACCCGCACCGCCAGAGTCACCGATCCTTCCTATGAGTTGATGGACGACCACAACGGCTTGTCCATCATCTACCGCCAGCATGGTTTCCCCTGCCCGCTGGTGCGCTGGCATTTCCACAAGGAATACGAGCTGCACCTGATCGTCGCCAGTTCCGGCAAGGTGTTCATCGGCGACTACATCGGCAACTTCTATCCGCAAACTCTATTCCTGACCGGTCCCAACCTGCCCCACAACTGGATCAGCCAGGTCGCCGAGAATGAAGTGGTGCCCAAGCGCGACATGCTGGTCAACTTCACCGACGAGTTGTTCGACAGCGGCTATCAGGTGTTCGCCGAACTCAAGGCCCTGGCACCGCTGCTGGAGCGCGCGCAGTACGGCATCGAGTTTCGTTGCAAGCACACCATCGGCAAGGCGATGGATCTGATGCAGCGCATTGCCGATACCACCGGTGTGACCCGTCTCGGGCACTTTTTCATTCTGCTGGAATTGCTCGCGGCCACCGACGACTACCAATTGCTCTCTGGCGCCACAACCCCGCAACTGGCCGACGAGCACAACATCGATCGCACCAACCGCGCAGTGGATTACATTTTTGCCCACTACGCCCGGGATTTGACGCTGGAGGAAGTCGCAGATCATCTGGGCATGAAACCGACTTATTTCAGCCGGGTATTCAAGCAGGCCACCGGGCGCAATTTCATTGAATTCGTCAATCGCCTGCGCATCAGCAAGTCCTGCGAGTTGCTGGCCGATGGCGACAAGCCGGTGACCGATGTCTGCTTCGAATCGGGCTTCAACAATATTTCCAACTTCAACCGACGCTTCCAGCAACTCAAGGGCATGACGCCTTCGCATTACCGGCGGTTGGTGGTGCAGCGGTTGACCGAGCAAAACCTGGGTTGACCCCTCACATCCCACAGGTACAGCGCTAAGCCTTGAAACCTGTACGGATTCAATACCCCTCCTTCGCTGAAAAGCCCTTCCCTGCGCCCAACACCCAAAACTTCAGTGCAAAAAAGTATCGATCAAGGTGCGATGGATGATTTGTCTCGCCTGCCATTGAAGGATGTAATCAGCACAGATTCTTCCCTCCGCAGGAAGACACAAAAACAATAACTGTCCTTCTGTCTCCCGCCGGGTGCAGAAAAGGAGTGCACGATGCAACCTTCGGTAAAAGCCCTGCTTGCCCTCACCTGCATGACCCTCAGCAGCGTCACCCTTGGTGCGCAGACCCTGACCATCGCCACCGTCAACAACAGCGACATGATCCGCATGCAAAAGCTCTCGAAAACCTTCGAGGCCGAGCATCCGGACATCAAGCTCAATTGGGTGGTCCTCGAAGAAAACGTCCTGCGCCAGCGCCTGACCACCGACATCGCCACCCAGGGCGGGCAGTTCGACGTGCTGACCATCGGCATGTACGAAGCCGCACTCTGGGGCGCCAAGGGCTGGCTGGAGCCGATGAGGGATTTGCCGGCCAGCTATGCCCTCGACGACGTGTTCCCGTCGGTGCGCGAAGGCCTGTCGGTCAAAGGCTCGCTGTACGCCCTGCCGTTCTACGCCGAGAGCTCGATTACCTATTACCGCACCGACCTGTTCAAGGACGCTGGCCTGACTATGCCCGAGCGTCCGACCTGGGAGCAGATCGGTGAATTCGCCGCCAAACTGAACAAACCCGAGCAGGAACAGTACGGTATCTGCCTGCGGGGCAAGGCTGGCTGGGGCGAGAACATGGCGCTGATCAGCACCGTGGCCAACGCCTATGGCGCGCGCTGGTTCGATGAAAAGTGGCAGCCGGAATTCAACGGCCCCGAATGGAAAAACGCGCTGAACTTCTATGTCGACACCATGAAGCAATCCGGCCCGCCGGGGGCGTCGAGCAACGGATTCAATGAAAACCTGGCGCTGTTCAACAGCGGTAAATGCGCGATCTGGGTCGATGCCAGCGTCGCCGGCTCGTTCGTCACCGACAAGTCCCAGAGCAAGGTCACCGATCACGTCGGCTTCACCTATGCGCCGCATCAGGTCACTGACAAGGGCTCGGCCTGGTTGTACTCCTGGGCGCTGGCCATTCCGACCAGTTCCAAGGCCAAGGACGCGGCGAAAACCTTCAGCGCCTGGGCCACGTCCAAAGAATACAGCGCACTGGTCGCGGAAAAAGACGGCATCGCCAACGTGCCACCGGGTACCCGGGCCTCGACCTACAGCGAGGCGTACATGAACGCCGCGCCGTTCGCCAGGGTCACGCTGGAGTCGCTCAAGGCCGCGGACCCGAGCAAGCCGGGCGCCAGGCCTGTGCCGTACATCGGCATCCAGTTGGTGACCATTCCCGAGTTCCAGGGCATTGGTACCCAGGTCGGCAAATCCTTCTCGGCGGCGCTGATCGGCCAGACCACGGTCGACCAGGCCTTGGCGGCAGCCCAGCAAACCACCGAGCGCGAGATGAAGCGCGCGGGTTATCCCAAGTAACCCTTCAGTACTCATTTTTGTGGCGAGGGAGCTTGCTCCCGCTGGGCTGCGAAGCGGCCCCAAACCCAGCAACAGTGTCTTTTCTGACAGGACACTTTCGCCAGGTTTACGACTGCTTCGCAGCCGAACGGGAGCAAGCTCCCTCGCCACAAGTAACTCGCCGAATAACGAGCAAGTGATCACCATGAATACATCAACTGCCAAAGCTCACATGGACATTGCCCAACCCCAGCGCAAAAGCCGCGTGGCCAATCCCGGCTGGTTCCTGGTCAGCCCTTCGGTGGCCTTGCTGCTGTTGTGGATGATCGTACCGCTGGGTATGACCGTCTACTTCTCGACGATTCGCTACAACTTGCTCAACCCCGGCGAGAACGAGTTCGTCGGGCTGGAAAACTTCACCTACTTCCTCACCGACTCGGGCTTCCTGCCCGGCGCCACCAACACCTTGTTGCTGGTGGGCAGCGTGCTGCTGATCAGTGTGGTGTTCGGCGTGCTGATCAGTGCGCTGCTTGAGGCCAGTGAGTTTTTCGGTCGCGGCATCGTGCGGGTGATGCTGATCTCGCCGTTTTTCATCATGCCCACGGTGGGCGCGCTGATCTGGAAGAACCTGATTTTCCATCCGGTGTCGGGGATTCTCGCCTACGTCTGGAAGCTGTTCGGTGCGCAACCGGTGGACTGGCTGGCGCACTACCCGCTGCTGTCGATCATCATCATTGTCTCGTGGCAATGGCTGCCCTTCGCGATCCTGATCCTGATGACCGCCATGCAGTCCCTCGACCAGGAACAGAAAGAAGCCGCGCGCCTCGATGGTGCCGGGCCCATCGCGATTTTCTGGCACCTGACCCTGCCACACCTGGCGCGTCCGATTGCGGTGGTGGTGATGATTGAAACCATCTTCCTGCTCTCGGTGTTCGCCGAAATCTTCACCACCACCAACGGCGGCCCCGGCTACGCCTCGACCAACCTCGCCTACCTGATCTACAACCAGGCGCTGGTGCAGTTCGACGTCGGCATGGCCTCGGCGGGCGGCCTGATCGCCGTGGTCATCGCCAACATCGCCGCGATCATCCTGGTGCGGATGATTGGCAAAAACCTGACCGACAAAGCCTGAGGCCTGCCATGACTCTTCAACAATCCCGTCGTTTGCAAAGCCTGCTGCTCGGTACGTTGGCCTGGGCCATCGCCATCGTGATTTTCTTTCCGATCTTCTGGATGGTACTGACCAGTTTCAAGACCGAAATCGATGCCTTCGCCACACCGCCGCAGTTCATCTTCATGCCGACGCTGGAGAACTACCTGCACATCAACGAGCGCAGCGACTATTTCAGCTTTGCCTGGAACTCGGTGGTGATTTCCTTCAGCGCCACGGCCCTGTGCCTGCTGATCGCGGTGCCGGCGGCCTACTCCATGGCGTTCTACGAAACCCAGCGCACCAGAGGCACGCTGCTGTGGATGCTCTCCACCAAGATGCTGCCGCCAGTGGGTGTGCTGATGCCGATCTATCTGCTGGCCAAGAGTTTCGGCCTGCTCGACACGCGGATCGCGCTGATCGTGATCTACACGCTGATCAACCTGCCGATCGTGGTCTGGATGATTTACACCTACTTCAAGGACATCCCCAGGGACATCCTCGAAGCCGCGCGGCTGGACGGCGCGACGCTGGCCCAGGAAATGCTGCGGGTGTTGCTGCCCATCGCCAAGGGCGGCCTGGCATCCACGGTGCTGCTGTCGCTGATCCTGTGCTGGAACGAGGCGTTCTGGTCGCTGAACCTGACCTCATCGAAAGCCGCGCCATTGACCGCATTGATCGCTTCGTACTCAAGCCCCGAAGGGCTGTTCTGGGCCAAGTTGTCGGCTGTCTCGACCCTGGCCTGTGCGCCGATCCTGATCTTCGGCTGGGTCAGCCAGAAACAACTGGTGCGCGGCCTGTCGTTCGGCGCCGTGAAATAGCCCTCAAAAGAATAAGCACAAAAGGAGCGCCACCATGGCCAACCTGAAAATCAAGAATCTGCAAAAAGGCTTCGAAGGCTTTTCCATCATCAAGGGCATTGACCTGGAAGTGAATGACAAGGAGTTCGTGGTCTTCGTCGGCCCGTCGGGGTGCGGCAAATCCACGCTGCTGCGACTGATCGCGGGGCTGGAGGAAGTCAGCGGCGGCACCATCGAGCTCGACGGTCGCGACATCACCGAAGTGAGCCCGGCCAAGCGCGACCTGGCGATGGTGTTCCAGACCTACGCCCTGTACCCGCACATGAGCGTGCGCAAGAACATGTCGTTCGCCCTCGACCTGGCCGGCGTGGCGAAAGCCGAAGTGGAGAAGAAGGTCAGCGAAGCAGCGCGCATCCTCGAACTGGGGCCGATGCTGGAGCGCAAGCCCAAGCAACTGTCCGGCGGCCAGCGCCAGCGCGTGGCGATTGGCCGGGCCATCGTGCGCAACCCGAAAATTTTCCTGTTCGACGAACCGTTGTCCAACCTCGATGCTGCCCTGCGGGTACAGATGCGACTGGAACTGTTGCGCCTGCACAAGGAACTGCAAGCCACGATGATCTACGTGACTCACGATCAGGTCGAAGCGATGACCATGGCCGACAAAGTGGTCGTACTCAATGGCGGCAAGATCGAGCAAGTCGGTTCGCCGCTGGACCTCTATCACCAGCCGGCCAACCTGTTCGTCGCCGGTTTCCTGGGCACGCCGAAAATGGGCTTCCTCAAGGGTAAGGTCACCCGCGTCGACAACCAGGGCTGCGAAGTGCAACTCGACGCCGGAACCCGCGTCAGCCTGCCCTTGAGCGGCAGGCATCTGAGCGTCGGGAGTGCGGTGACGCTGGGCATTCGCCCGGAGCATCTGGAGCTGGCCAAACCCGGCGATTGCACCTTGCAGGTCACCGCCGATGTCAGCGAACGCTTGGGCAGCGACACCTTCTGCCACGTCCGGACGGCATCCGGCGAAGCCCTGACCCTGCGCGTTCGCGGCGATCTGGCCAGCCGTTACGGTGAAACCCTGAGCCTGCATCTGGATGCGCAACACTGCCATTTATTCGATGCCGACGGCGTGGCGTTGACCCGCCCGCTGCGCGTTGCTGCCTGAATTCAGAGAGCCTGCGATGAAACTCAATAAACACAACCTCAGCCGCCTCGCCCCTGAAGTGGTCCTGCCCGCCTACGCCCTGGGCGAGACCCGCCAAGGCATCGCGCACATCGGCGTCGGCGGTTTCCACCGAGCCCATCAGGCTTACTACACCGACGCCTTGATGAATACCGGCGAAGGCCTGGAGTGGGCCATCTGCGGTGTCGGCCTACGCACTGAAGACCGCCGCGCCCGTGACGACCTTAGGGATCAGGATTACCTGTTCACCCTGTTCGAACTCGGCGATAGCGACGACACCGAAGTGCGGGTGATCGGCGCCATCCGCGACATGCTGCTGGCCGAGGACGGTGCCCAGGCATTGATCGACAAATTGGCCAGCCCCGAGATCCGCATCGTCTCTCTGACCATCACCGAAGGCGGGTATTGCATCGACGACAGCACCGGCGAGTTCATGGCGCACTTGCCGCAGATCCAGCATGACCTGGCGAACCCTGACGCCCCGAAAACCGTGTTCGGTTTCCTCTGCGCCGCACTGGCCAGGCGCCGCGCCGCCGGCACAGCGGCCTTCACCCTGATGTCCTGCGATAACCTGCCGCACAACGGCGCCGTCACCCGCAAGGCCCTGCTGGCTTTCGCCGCCTTGCACGACAGCCAATTGCGCGACTGGATCGACACCAACGTCAGTTTCCCCAACGCCATGGTCGACCGCATCACGCCGATGACCAGCACCCACCATCGCTTGCAACTGGCGGACCAGCATGGCGTGGACGATGCCTGGCCGGTGGTCTGCGAACCCTTCGCGCAATGGGTGCTGGAAGACCGGTTCGTCAACGGTCGCCCGGCCTGGGAAAGGGTCGGCGTGCAATTCACCGACGACGTCACGCCCTACGAAGAAATGAAGATCATGCTGCTCAACGGCAGTCATCTGGCGCTGACCTACCTGGGGTTCCTCAAGGGTTACCGCTTCGTCCACGAGACCATGAACGACCCGCTGTTCGTGCGCTACATGCGCACCTACATGGATCTGGACGTGACGCCACAGCTGCCGGCGGTGCCAGGAATCGACCTGACCGAGTACAAGAACACCCTGGTGGCGCGCTTCTCCAATCAGGCGATTGCCGACCAGCTTGAACGGGTGTGTTCGGACGGCTCGTCGAAGTTTCCGAAATTCACCGTACCGACCATCAACCGCTTGATCGCCGATGGCCGCGAGACCAAGCGCGCGGCGTTGGTGGTGGCGGCGTGGGCGCTGTACCTCAAGGGCGTGGATGAGCATGGCGAGACCTACGCGATTGCGGATCCACGGGCGGCATTCTGCCAGGCGCTGGTGGCCGATGATGTGCTGATTACCCAGCGTTTGCTGGCGGTCGAGGAGATTTTTGGTACGGCCATTGCGCGCTCGCCGGAGTTTGTCGCGGCTTTTGAGTGGTGTTGCAACAGCTTGCGGGAGGTTGGGGTTTCGCGGACGTTGGAGCGGGTGCTGGCTTGAGGTCGGTGGTGTAGCGACTGCCGTCTTCGCGAGCAGGCTCGCGATAAGGGCTTACTGATATCCAAGGATCCTGCATGACAACCCAACAACTATTCCTCGGCATCGACTGCGGCACCCAGGGCACCAAAGCGGTCATCCTCGACGCCGTCAGCGGCGAGGTGCTGGGCCAGGGCGCAGCCACCCACACGATGATCAGCGGCCCCAACGGCCGTCGCGAACAGGACACCGGCCAGTGGCTGGAAGCCTTCGCCACCGCCACCCGCCGCGCCTTGCTCGCGGCCAAAGTCGATGGCCAGTCTATTCTCGGCATTGGCGTGTCCGGCCAGCAACATGGCCTGGTGCTGCTCGACGATCAGGGCAAGGTGTTGCGCCCGGCGAAACTCTGGTGTGACACCGAAACGACCCCGGAGAATGACCGACTGCTCGCGCACCTGGGTGGTGAAAAGGGTTCTCTGGAACGCCTCGGCGTGGTCATCGCGCCGGGCTACACCGTATCCAAGCTGTTATGGACCAAAGAGCAGCATCCCGAGGTGTTCTCCCGGATCGCCGGCATTCTGCTACCCCATGATTACCTCAACCATTGGCTAACCGGCCGCAGTTGCAGCGAATACGGCGATGCCTCGGGCACCGGGTATTTCAATGTGCGTACGCGCCAGTGGGATTTGCAATTGCTGCGTGACATCGACCCCAGCGGACGCCTGCAAGCGGCGCTGCCGGAGCTGATCGATCCCCACCAGGCAGTCGGTACAATTCTGCCGGGCATTGCCGAATACCTGGGCATCAACCCGAAGGCCCTGGTCTCCAGCGGTGGCGGCGACAACATGATGGGCGCCATCGGCACCGGCAACATCCAGCCCGGTGCAATCACCATGAGCCTGGGCTCGTCGGGCACGGTGTACGCCTATGCCGATCAGCCGTACGTCGCCGTGGATTCCGCAGTTGCCACGTTCTGTTCTTCCAGTGGCGGCTGGCTGCCTTTGATCTGCACCATGAACCTGACCAATGTCACCAGCCTGATTCGTGACCTGCTGGACCTCGACATCGATCAGTTCAACGAACTGGTTGCCCAGTCGCCGATAGGTGCCGAGGGCGTTTGCATGCTGCCGTTCTTCAACGGAGAGCGGGTGCCTGCCCTGCCCCATGCCAGTGCCAGCCTGTCGGGGCTGACCATGACTAACCTGACCCGGGCCAACCTGTGCCGCGCGGTGGTCGAAGGCACGACGTTCGGTTTGCGTTACGGACTGGACCTGCTACGCCACAATGGCTTACAAAGCCGCAGCATTCGGCTGATCGGCGGCGGGTCAAAAAGTGCGGTCTGGCGGCAAATCGTCGCCGACACCATGAATACGCCGGTGATCTGCACCGAACAAAGCGAGGCTGCGGCCTTGGGTGCGGCGATTCAGGTGGCCTGGTGCGTATCCCGGGCGAACGGGCGCGAAGACAGCCTGGCGCAATTGTGCGAGCGCTGCGTGAAACTCGACCCGGTCAGTGAAACCCTGCCGGTCGCCGACAATGTGCAAGCCTGCCAGCAGGCGTATGAACGCTATCAACAGCAAGTCGCAACCCTAATTAAAGAGTGAACAACTATGTACCTGGTGTGTGGCGAAGCGCTGTTCGATTTTTTCAGTGAAAACGACGCCAGTGGTGTGGCGTCCAAAGTGAATTTCAAGGCCATTGCCGGTGGCTCGCCGTTCAACGTGGCGGTGGGCTTGCGCCGCTTGGGCGTGGACGCGGCGCTGTTGGCCGGGTTGTCCACCGACTACCTGGGCCGGCGCCTGCTGCAAGTGTTGCAGGATGAGGGCGTGTGCCAGGACTACCTGCTGGATTTTGCCGCGCCGACCACACTGGCGATGGTCGCGGTCGGGGCCAATGGCTCGCCGCAGTACAGCTTCCGTGGCGAAGGCTGCGCGGATCGACAATTGCAACCGGAGCACCTGCCGACACTCGGGCCTGAGGTACGCGGCCTGCATATCGGCTCGTTTTCCCTGGTAGTGCAGCCGATTGCCGATACACTATTGGCATTGGTGCGTCGGGAAAGCGGCAAGCGCCTGATCAGCCTCGACCCCAACGTTCGCTTGAACCCGGAGCCGGACATCCGCCTGTGGCGTAACCGGATCGCGACGCTGGTGGAGCTGGCTGATCTGATCAAGGTCAGCGACGAGGATCTGCATCTGCTTTGCCCCGGCCAAGACCCGGCGCAGGTGATCGAAGGCTGGTTGCAGCACCGCTGTCAGCTAGTGTTCCTGACCCGGGGTGGCGAAGGCGCGAGCGTGTTCAGCCGGACTCACGGTTCGTGGTCGGCTCCTGCCTGTGCGGTAAAAATCGCCGACACCGTGGGTGCGGGCGATACCTTTCAGGCGGCCCTGATTACCTGGCTGACTGAACAGCAACTGGACTCGGTAGAGGGCGTGAAGCAACTTGGCCGCGAGCAGATCGATCGCATGCTGAAGTTCGCGGTGCAGGCGGCGGCGTTGACGTGCAGCAAGACCGGGCCGGATTTGCCTTATCGCAAGCAACTGGATTTGCGCTGAGTTCAAAGGCCTCATCGCGAGCAGGCTCGCGATGACTTTCCATCAGGCGCCCTATGGTCTTAACTGATACACAGGATCGCGCATCCGCGGCAAGCGGTGTTCAGCCGGGTTAACCCTCGCTTAACCGTGCGATCCAACACTTCACTGGACCGCACGCTCTCAGACTGTTCTGACGCCCAGTGCGGCAAGTTCGACAAGCGACACATCGAACTGACATCCCGTCCGCACCGGAGATCGCTGATGAACACTCGCACCCTGCTGGTTACCGCCGCCTTCGCCTGCACCGCGTTTGCCGGCCTGGCTCAGGCCAATGACACCACAACTTCCCAAGCCGTGCCCTATCACTACGGCATGCCATTGCATGTCAGCAAAGTGATTTCACTGACCGAGCCGGACACCATGGAGTGCAAAGTGGTGAAGGCCGAGATGAAGTACATCGATGACACGGGAAAACCCGCAGAAATCACCTACCGTAAACTTTCCGACGCTTGCGAGAACCAGGGCTGACTGAATAGTCTGATTTGGTACTTGGCAGTATTCCTTTGAGGGTTGCGGCGCTATGCTCTAGCGCCCCCTCTCTGCCCGCAAGGATTGGCCATGCAGTTGTCGTTTCGCACGTTATCGATGTTTACCGCCGCTTTATGCCTTGTTCTGAGCCTGGTCTGGGGCCTGACACCGCAATGGTTATTGTCGTTCTGGGATATCGAGTTTTCATTCGCGGTGGGATTGGTCGCGCGACGCACCGCCGTGCTGTTTGGGGCGTTGAGCGTGTTCTCTTTTCTGGTTCGCAACGCGCCCCCTTGCGAAACCCGCAAAGCGCTGAGCCTCGGCTTCGTCGTCGGCGCCTGGGGATTGGCCGTGCTGGGTTTTGCCGAATGGCTCAGTGGCCATGTCGGGCCGGGGATTTTGCTGGCAGTCGGGTTTGAACTGGCGCTGGGCCTGGCATTCTTCCAGACCCGGCGCGTGTCCGTCGAACTCGAAACAGCAGGCTAGAGCGCTTTACCCAGCATAGAGTGCGGATCGCACCTCGATGTGATGCTGTCGGGAACGCAGTTGGGCAATCAACTCGTTGATTTCCCGACAACCATTGAGCCCGGAGGCATCGATGCCGGTGACCAATAGATCGAGCTGATCGGTTTTCCCGTCTGCATAGACCTTGACGGTCATCGACAGATCCGGCGACAGCGTGCACTGGCAGCGCTTGGGCAGAAAACTGCTTTCGATGATGTTGCGAATTTCCAAGGCAGAAAGAAACATGGCGACTCCCTCCTTTGTGAGACTGCCCGACGATCAATGCTTGCTCATTTGAAATCCCGGCAAGCTTCAAGGACAGCTACAGCATAAAACATACCCCGGATTTCGCAGTGCAGTTCATCGGCAATTCAAGGTTAAGGCGAGTTACCTGTAAAGCCTGTCATGCAGTTTGCAATAATCGGACTTGGCGACCCTGCAATTTGCACACCGGGCGTCCCGGGTTTGCATTCACTGCACACGACAGTGAAAATGCCGCCCTTCACTTCAAGCAAGGAGGCATCATGAGTTCGTTGACCGTTAACGCTTGCACTGCGCTAGTCGCACTGGGGCTTGCAGGCGTGGCCCACGCCGCCAAACTCGAAGACACCGCACCCTATCCGAAGGCCGAAAGCGGGTTCACCCGCCAGGTGATCCACCTCGCGCCACAGACCCGGGAAAACGACTTCCAGGTCGAGATCCTGGCTGGCAAGACGATGACCGTCGACTGCAACAATCCGCGTCTGGGCGGCATTCTCGAGGAGAAGAACCTCGAGGGGTGGGGCTATCCGTTCTATCGCCTGGAAAAAGTCATTGGCCCGATGAGCACGCTGATGGCCTGCCCGGCCGGCACGAGCAAGCAGGGTTTTGTACCGGTGGTCGGTGACGGCTTCCTGGTGCGTTACAACAGCAAGCTGCCGCTTGTGCTGTACGTGCCCAAGGACATCGAAGTGCGCTATCGGATCTGGTCGGCGTCGACCAAGATCGAGAAAGCCGTTCAGGAGTAACCAGGCTAGCCGGCGGACCCTCGCGGCCTCCGCTGTCTACCTGCCCAGGCATCATGTCGAGGCGCCACTCAATGCGGCGCGCTCGGCCACATGCCCCAGGCTGTCGAAGTTGATATTGGCACCCGAGTCGATCGCCACCAGTGTCTGCCCCAAGGCACCGGTCTGCGCGACGTATTTCTTGATCCCGGCCACGGCCAGCGCCCCGGAAGGTTCGGTGATCGAGCGGGTATCGTCGTAGATATTCTTGATCGCCGCGCAAAGCTCGTCGTTGCTGACCGTCATGACCTCATCGACGCAAAACCGGCAGACCTCAAAACCGTAAGCGCCGATCTGTGCCACCGCCACCCCATCGGCAAAGGTGCCAACGCTCGGCAACACGACCCGTTCGCTGGCATGCATCGCCGCTTGCAGACACGCGGAATGTTCCGACTCGACGCCAATGATGCGAACTTCCGGCCGCAAGTATTTGACGTAAGCGGCGATACCCGCGATCAGTCCGCCACCGCCCACCGGCACGAAGATCGCGTCCAGCGGACCCTGATGCTGGCGCAGGATTTCCATGGCCACCGTGCCTTGCCCCGCGATCACCTCCGGGTCGTCGAAGGGCGAAACGAAGGTGCGACCGGTTTCCCGGGCCAGATCCAGCGCATAGGCCAGTGCAAACGGAAAGCTTTCGCCGTGCAACACCGCATCGGCGCCGCGACTGCGCACCCCGACGACCTTCAATTGCGGCGTCGTGCAGGGCATGACGATGGTGGCGTTGATCCCCAGTTCCCGCGCGGCCAGCGCCACGCCCTGCGCATGATTGCCCGCAGAAGCCGTGACCACGCCGTGGGCCTTTTGCGCCTCGCTCAATTGCACCAGTTTGTTGTAGGCGCCACGAATCTTGAAGGAAAAGGTCGGTTGCAGGTCTTCGCGCTTGAGCAGGACCTGGTTGCCCAAGGCTTCGGACAAGGCCGGCGCCGGTTGCAACGGCGTGCGCACGGCCAGTTCATACACCGGCGCGGCAAGGATTTTTTTGACGTAGCGTTCCAGCAGGGCTTGTTGATCGGCGGTAAAACTCATGGTCGTCTCCTGACATTGTTCGGGGCCCGGGAGACAGAAAAGTAAAAACCCGCCTCTAGGGCGGGTTGGGTGCTGCAGTCGTGAGCTAGCCCGCCAAATGAGGAATGGCGGTAATAATGCTTGGCTGGCAGCGCAATACGGTGGAAGTCATGGCTCGAAATTAGCCGGACGTTGATGGCAAGTCAATGGCAAGTTTTTAGATGCCTTAGTTAGCCGGCAACTTCAAACCCACCTTGTACAACCCGCCGTTCTCCTCATCGGTCAATACATACAAGTAGCCGTCCGGCCCCTGCCGCACATCGCGGATGCGTTTTTTCAAATCCCCGAGCAAGCGTTCCTCGTGGATCACCTTGTCGCCATCGAACTCCAGGCGGATCAGTTCCTGGCTGACCAGCGCGCCGATAAACACGTTGCGCTGCCAGGCCTTGAAACGATCGCCATCGTAGAACGCCATGCCGCTCAGGCCCGGGGACTTTTCCCAGACATGATTCGGGGCAACGGTGCCTTCGACGGTCTCACCCTTGGCTTCGGGAATCGGTTCACCGTTGTAGTTGATGCCATGGGTGGCCAGCGGCCAGCCGTAATTCTTGCCGCGCTCGATGATGTTGACTTCATCGCCGCCCAGAGGGCCGTGTTCGTTTTCCCACAGCGTGCCGTTCCACGGGTTGAGCGCCGCACCTTGCGGGTTACGCTGCCCGTAGGACCAGATCTCCGGGCGCACGTTGGCCTGGCCGACAAAGGGGTTGTCCTTGGGCACCGTGCCGTCCGGGTAGATGCGCACCACTTTGCCTTGCAGCTTGTCGAGGTCCTGGGCGGTCGGGCGGTCGTTGTTTTCCCCCAGGGTCACGAACAGATAGCCATCGCGATCAAACACCAGCCGCGAGCCAAAATGGTTGCCGACCGAGAGTTTGGGCTCCTGACGCAGGATCACCTGGAAATCCTTGAGCGCCGTCATATCGTCGGAGAGCCGCCCGCGGCCCACCGCTGTGCCAGCCTTGTCGCCCTGACCGCCACCTTCGGCATAGGACAGATAGACCATCCGGTCCTGTTTGAAATCCGGCGACAACGCCACGTCGAGCAATCCTCCCTGCCCCTTGGCCCAGACCGTGGGTACACCATTGAGCGGTGCCGACAACTTGCCTTCGGCGGTCACCAGTCGCAGGTTGCCGGGCCGTTCGGTTACCAGCATGCCTTTACTATCCGGCAAGAATGCCAGGGCCCAGGGGTGCTCCAGCCCCGTCACGATGGGGGTGACCTCAAGGGTGCCGTCTTCGCTTTTCATCGTCTGGGTGGGCGCGGCAAGCACAGGGACACTAGCGCTGATCAATACGCTGGCACAGAGGATTGCCAATAAGTTCTTACGCAACATGCAGGATTCCTTTTCTGATGGAAATGGGGCCTGGTGAAAAATAGCGGTCAGACGTCATACCTGCCACTCAACGGTTGCTGGTACCGGTGTCTCGTGGGGGAGGATTGGGAATGAATTTCGGTGGGCTGGCGGGAGCTGTCCGGTCGGGATAGCGATTACCGATACCACCGTTGTCCAGCGTCGGCGATCGCTGGACCGGCACGGTATTCGGCCCGCGTATGGCCGGGGCGCTGGGTTGAGTGCCTTGCATGCTGTTGGGATTGGCCCGCTGAATCGGACTGTTGTAAGGGTTGTTGCGGGTGCTGCCCGGCAGGTTCTGGGCCAACTGCAACGAAGCAAGGGCATCGGCCTGGGCCAGTGGGCCCAATACGGTACTCAAGGCCAGCGCAATGGCGCCAAACACATATCGGTTCATGGGGTGCCTCTCTGCGTCCGCGTGGATAAGGACTTCGATACCACGCTACGCCCGAGGTTCGGATTTGTTAACAAAAACCTCCCCGGCACGATGCAACACGACGTTGATCCGGCCTCTTCGCGAGCAGGCTCGCTCCCACAATGGACGGTGGGCATTCATGACATTTGTGGTTAGCTCATAACCTGTGTGAGTGTGGCTAGCGATGAGGCCGGCCGCCCGAACACCCGGCTCAGATCAGAATGAACACCACCAGCAACCCGGCAAAGATCGACCACTTTTGGAAGTAGTAAAGCTTGCGGTTGCGCTTTTTCAGTTCCTTGCCGTGCAGGCGAACCTTGTAGACCTTGCTGAACAGCCGGTTGAGCCCGCCGGTCCGGTCTCCGTCCTCGTTCGGTGCACCTGCCGCCGACATGACATTGCGGCTGAACCAGCGATTGAATGCCGCTGCCCAGCGATACTTCATCGGCCGCTCGATGTCGCAGAACAAAATGATGCGATTGTGCGGCGTGGTGTTCTCTGCGTAATGAATGTAGGTCTCATCGAACATCACGGCTTCGCCATCGCGCCAATGGTAGTTCTGGCCATCGACATTGATGTAGCAACCGTCGGCGTTGGGTGTGTCCAGCCCGAGGTGATAACGGTACGAACCGGCATACGGGTCGCGATGGCGCACCAGCCTGGAGCCCGGTGGCAACTCGGCGAACATCGCCGCCTTGATCGAGCCGATGCCCTGCACCAGTTCGGTGGTGCGCGGGCAGAGTTTCATGGCCGACGGATGGCTATCGCCATACCACTTGAGATAGAAGCGCTTCCAGCCGGTCTTGAAAAACGAGTTGAAACCGACGTCATCGTATTGGTTCGAACGCTTGATCTCGCCTGCGTGAAGCAAGTTCTGGCCTTCGGCACGAATTTGTTCCCAATGCGCCTGCAGCGGGCTCAGGTCGGGAAAGTCAGCTGGATCGAGATACGGTTTGTTGGGGATTTTCGAAAACAGATACACAAAGCAGTTGATCGGCGCCAGAAACGTCGAGTGATCACTCAACTGGCGACCCAGCTTGTGGCGCACTCGGCCACGCAGGTGGACATACGCAATAGAGACAACGTAGATAACGGCAATGATCAGCTTCACGGAAATCGTCACAGGTCGGAAGTAAACAAACTGCGCCCTTTACCGGCATGCCGGTCCCCGGGTCTTGTGGAGCGGCTGAATACGAAACAGCGGCCCCTTGGTGCCATCGAGCCACGCCGATGGTCGGCGTTCAACTGACGGATGGCATTTTAGCCACAGTCTGTAACCAATAGTTAACCTGCAACTGTGAAAATGTGTCCGCAAAAACCGCCAAAGCGTTGCAGAGGCCTCATCGCCCTATCGTTTAAAGAGCCAGACCAGTACAATCGCCGCCAAACTTTACGCGCCCCCAGGTTGAGAGCGGGAAAATCCCCTTTCAGCGCACGTTGACTCGGGCCAGGCGCGCCACATGCTGCTGTCCACTTAATGCCAGATGGATCTTCCACTGCCGATCGGGATGAATGTCCCGGGGTCCGAACAGTGGAAACGGGTACTGAACCGGTACTGCCGCAACCCTAGCTACTCTGAATGCTTCGCAGGAAAAACCTTTGATTTCTACAGCTAACATCACGATGCAGTTCGGCGCCAAGCCGCTCTTCGAAAACGTCTCGGTCAAATTCAACGGTGGCAACCGTTACGGTCTGATCGGCGCCAACGGTTGCGGCAAGTCGACCTTCATGAAGATTCTCGGCGACGACCTCGAGCCGTCCGGCGGCCAGGTCATGCTGGAGCCGAACGTGCGCCTGGGTAAATTGCGCCAGGACCAGTTCGCCTACGAAGAATTCACCGTGATCGATACCGTGATCATGGGTCACGAAGAACTGTGGAAGGTCAAGGCCGAGCGCGACCGCATCTACTCGCTGCCGGAAATGAGCGAAGAAGACGGCATGGCCGTGGCCGAGCTGGAAACCGAATTCGCCGAAATGGACGGCTACACCGCCGAATCCCGTGCCGGTGAACTGCTGCTGGGCCTGGGTATTCCCCTGGAACAGCATTTCGGCCCGATGTCCGAAGTCGCGCCAGGCTGGAAACTGCGGGTATTGCTGGCCCAGGCATTGTTCTCCGATCCTGAAGTGCTGTTGCTCGACGAACCGACCAACCACCTGGACATCAACACCATTCGCTGGCTGGAAACCATTCTCAAGGCGCGTAACAGCACCATGATTATCATTTCCCACGACCGTCACTTCCTCAACAGCGTCTGCACCCACATGGCTGACCTGGACTACGGTGAGCTGCGCCTGTTCCCGGGCAACTATGACGAGTACATGACTGCGGCAACCCAGTCCCGCGAGCAGTTGCTGTCGGACAACGCCAAGAAGAAAGCCCAGATCTCCGAACTGCAGACGTTCGTCAGCCGCTTCTCGGCCAACGCCTCGAAAGCCAAGCAGGCCACTTCCCGCGCCAAGCAGATCGACAAGATCCAGCTGGCCGAAGTCAAGCCATCGAGCCGCGTGAGCCCGTTCATCCGTTTCGAACAGACCAAGAAGCTGCACCGCCAGGCCGTGACCATCGAGCAGATGTCCAAGGGTTTCGACGGCAAGACCCTGTTCAAGAACTTCAGCTTCACCGTCGAAGCCGGCGAGCGCCTGGCGATCATCGGCCCGAACGGTATCGGCAAGACCACCCTGCTGCGCACCCTGATGGGCGAGCTGACCCCGGACGCCGGTTCCGTGAAGTGGACCGAAAGCGCGGAGCTGGGCTACTACGCCCAGGACCACGCCCATGACTTCGAAGACGACGTCAGCCTGTTCGACTGGATGGGCCAGTGGACTCAGGGCGAGCAGATCATCCGTGGCACCCTGGGTCGCATGCTGTTCTCCAACGACGAGATCCTCAAGTCGGTCAAGGTCATCTCCGGTGGTGAACAAGGCCGCATGCTGTTCGGCAGGCTGATCCTGCAAAAGCCGAACGTTCTGGTGATGGACGAACCGACCAACCACCTGGACATGGAATCCATCGAAGCGCTGAACCTGGCGCTGGAAAACTACCCGGGCACGCTGATCTTCGTCAGCCACGACCGTGAGTTCGTATCGTCCCTGGCCACCCGCATCATCGAGTTGAGCCCTAACGGCGTGACCGACTTCAGCGGCACCTATGACGATTACCTGCGTAGCCAGGGTGTGGTGTTCTAAAGGCAGCCATCAGTTTTAAGCTGCAAGCTACAGGTTAAGAGCCCTGTCCATGTGACGGGGCTTTTTGCATTCCGGGCCAAGGTTTTTTGTTGGTGCATGAATCATCGCGAGCAAGCTCGCTCCCACAGGGGAATGCATTTCAAAATGTGGGAGCGGGCTTGCTCGCGAAGAGGCCATGAGGAACAGTGATAATGTCACGGCAAAAGTAGTTAGCCTGCTTTCTTTTATCCCAACGCCGCGCCATGATGCAGTTCTCCCACCGCCGCCCGCGAACGAGCCCTCATGTCTGTGCAGCAAGTGCCTCCGCAAAGCTCCACGGCGATCACCCTGCAGATCGTCTCCATCGTCTTCTATACCTTTGTTGCCTTCCTTTGCATCGGACTGCCGATTGCGGTATTGCCGGGTTATGTCCACGAACAACTTGGGTTCAGCGCTATCGTGGCCGGGCTGACCATCGGCTCGCAATACCTCGCCACCCTGCTCAGCCGCCCCATGGCCGGGCGGATGTCCGACAGCGTTGGCACCAAGCGCGCCATCATCTATGGCTTGTCGGGGATTGTGCTCAGCGGTGTGCTGACCTTGCTGTCGACCCTGTTGCAAGGCCTTCCCTTGCTCAGCCTGCTGATCCTGATCGCCGGGCGCCTGCTGCTGGGGATCGCCCAAGGGTTGATCGGCGTCGGCACCATCAGTTGGTGCATGGGCCAGGTGGGCGCCGAGCATACCGCGCGGTCGATTTCCTGGAACGGCATCGCGTCCTATGGGGCGATTGCCATTGGCGCGCCGCTGGGCGTGGTCATGGTGCAACAACTGGGTTTCGCCAGCCTGGGCATTGCCCTGTCGCTGCTGGCCCTGGCTGCACTGCTGCTGATTCGCAACAAGCCTTCGGTGCCGGTGGTGCGCGGTGAACGCTTGCCGTTCTGGGCCGTGTTCGGACGCATTGCGCCGTTTGGCGCGAGCCTGAGCCTGGCGTCCATTGGCTATGGCACCCTGACGACCTTTATCACCTTGTATTACGTCAATCGCGGCTGGACTGGCGCGGCCTACTGCCTGACCGTGTTCGGCGTGTGTTTCATTCTGTCGCGGCTGCTGTTCATATCCGCCATCAGTCGTTTTGGCGGGTTCACATCAGCCATTGCCTGCATGTGCATCGAGACAGTTGGCCTGGTGCTGTTGTGGCTGGCACCGTCGACCGGGTACGCGCTCATTGGCGCCGGCCTGACCGGATTCGGCCTGTCCCTGGTGTACCCGGCACTAGGTGTCGAGGCCATCAAACAGGTGCCCAACTCCAGCCGGGGCGCGGGACTGAGTGCTTATGCGGTGTTTTTCGACCTGGCGCTAGCCATCGCCGGCCCGTTGATGGGTGCAGTGGCGTTGAACCTGGGTTATGCGTGGATTTTCTTCAGTGCGGCGTTGTTGTCGGTGACGGGCCTGGGGCTGACGTTGCTGCTCAAGAGCCGTTCGATGACGTAAGCCTTGGTACTGACCACAGGGTTTTGTGCAAACTACTGATCGGCAGTCTGCATCCCGGCCCGGGTCGGCCTGCCCAGGGTGCGCGAGAAAAAGCTTCCGGCTTCGGAGATCAGATTGCGGTGAATGTCTTGCCGGTCGACGCCATCGGCATCGGTGCACAGCGCGGGCATGATCACGATCTGCTCGTCATTGCACGGCGCCATGAAGATGAAGTGCCCTGCCCCGGCCAGCAGCTTGAAGTCAGGCGCTGTCGGCAGTTTGCGCGCCAGTGCCGCAGCGTTCTTGTCGACAGCCACCAGCTTGTCGCCATCACCGCTGTAAAGCAGTACCGGCACATGCACATCGGCCAGGGTGTGGCGGCCGAACTTCAGGCTCAACGGCGCCATCAGCATCAAGGCGTGGACGCGAGGATCGGCCACCGGTTGCAGGTCATCGCGGTCGACAATCAATTCGCCCTGGGTGTTGCAGGCATCGTGGTCATCCGGGCGCTCCTGGCAGTACCGGCGCAGGCGATCCAGGTCCGGGGTGGCGCCGGATAGAATCAATGCGGTCTCGCCACCGGCCGAATAACCGATGACCCCCACCTGGTCGGCGTTGACGAACGGCGACAGCATACGATCGCCCAAGGTCGCGGTAATGGCTTCGGAAATCTGGATCGGCCGGCCGTACAGGTTACTCAAAGTACCGAGTCGGCTGTGGTCCCTGGAGTTGTCACCGGGGTGAATCACCGCCACCACGACAAAACCTTTGCGCGCCAGCGACGTGGCAAGGTCGTGCAGGGCCAGGGGGGTGCCGGTGTTTCCGTGGGACAGCATCAGCATCGGGAACCGGCCGATGGCGACCTTGATGTCCTCCCCGGCTTCGACGGTGTAACCCTCGAGCTTGCTGGTGTGCTCCCGATCACTGGAAGGATAGAAGGCGATGGCGCGCATCGGCTGCAGGTCCAGCGGGTCGAGAAAAGTCATCTCATGGAAGCCGACGCTCCAGTGAGGATGTGGTGCAGGTGCGGCGCGCACTGTATTCAGGCTGCTGAGCAGGCAAATCAGTAAAGCTGCACAAAGACGCATCATGGATGCCCCACCTTGTTACCGGACTTGAGACGTACGCCCTGGACTGCATAACTCGGGCCACAATCTGAAACGACCAGAAACAAAAAACTCCGTAGCTGGTACTTGCGTAACCAGAATACAGAGTTTTTTGGGGTTTACCTGAACGGTTGCTTACTTTTACGCAAGCCTTACGCAGCGGCGAACAACTGCTCGCTGATCTGCGTGTGGGCAGCGCTCATGGCTTTGTTGCGCACGTCGTCACCGTAAGCCAGGCCTTCGGCGCGGACGATTTCGATGTCGGTGATGCCGATGAAACCGAACAGCAACTTCAAATACTCTTCGTGGGCAACACCGGTTGCCTGACCGGCGTGCATACCACCGGAAGTCGAAACGATCACGACTTTCTTGCCACCGCACAGGCCTTCAGGGCCAGCTTCGGTGTAACGGAAGGTTTGACCGGCCACCGCGATGCGGTCGATCCAGGCTTTCAGTTGAGTCGGGATGGTGAAGTTGTACATCGGTGCGGCAATCACCACGGCATCGGCAGCCAGGAATTCGGCCAGGGTCGAGGCGCTCAGTTCGGCTTCGTGCTGTTGTGCGGCGTTGCGCAGTTCAGCGGTGGTGCCGGCGGCGACCAGGGTGGTGGCGGAGAAGTGGCTGATGGCGTCGGCGGCCAGGTCGCGGTAGGTCACCACGGCGGTTGGCTCGGCGGCTTGCCAGGCTTTGACGACTTCACCGCTCAACTGACGGGATGCCGAGTTGTCGCCCAGGATGCTCGAATCGATATGCAGCAGTTTCATGTGGGATCTCCAAGTGAGGATCGCCCACAAGGGCGATCTGATGGGACTAATCCTACAGGCGAAACCAATAGCTGATTAGGCGGTAACAATGCGATAGTTCGTCCCACAGATAGAACAATCGGATTCAAATCATGCAAGACCTCAACGACCTGTATTACTTCGCCAAAGTCGTGGAAGCCGGGGGATTCGCCGCGGCCGGGCGTTTGCTGGGCATTCCCAAGTCACGATTGTCACGGCGCATCGCCGAGCTGGAAGAGCGTCTCGGCGCACGGCTGCTGCAACGCACCACCCGACAACTGAAGCTGACTGCCGTCGGTGAACGTTACCTCAGGCACTGCCAGGCGATGTTGCTGGAGGCGGAAATGGCCGACGAGGCCGTGGCCAGCATGTCCAGCGAGCCCCGCGGGCGGTTGCGGGTGTCCTGCCCCGTCGGGCTGGCCCATGAAATATTGCCGGGGGTGATCAGCGACTTTCTGGAGCGGTTTCCGCAAGTCCAGCTGGAGGTGATGTTACTCAACCGGCGGGTCGACCTGGTGAACGAAGGCATTGACGTGGCCCTGCGCGTACGGGAACTGGGCGACGAAGACCCGCTGCTGGTCACCCGCCGCCTGCGTCAGGCGCAGATGCTGATGGTCGCCAGTCCCGGCTTCCTCGTTGGCCGTGAGATCACCCATCCCGAAGATCTGAAAAGCCTGCCGGTGCTCGGCGCTCTGGAAGCCGACCGCATGGTGCATATCCGCATGCTGGATCAAAAAGGCAAAAGTTGTGAACTGGCGCTCGAGGCCCGGCTGGGCATCGATGATTTTATCGTGCGCAAGGCCAGCACCCTCTCTGGACTCGGCTTTACGATGCTGCCCATGATGTATTGCGAGCAGGAACTGGAAAACGGCTCACTGGTGCAGTTGTTGCCCGACTGGTCGCTGCCCGGTGGCTGGTTGCAAGCGGTCTATCCTCATCGACGCGGAGTGATGCCGGCAGTACGCGCCTGGATTGACCATCTGGTCGAGTCATTCAATGCCTGTGGAGAACGAGTGTTATGAAAGCCGGACGGATGAGCGAAGAGGATGTCGCGAAATTCTGCCTTACCCTGCCCGGAGCACGGGAAGACTATAAATGGGGCGGCGTGCGGGTATTTTCGATTGCCGGGAACAAGATGTTCGCCTTGCAGGGCTTGCGAGGTGATTCCCTGGCCTTCAAGGTCGACAAGGATCTGTTTCTCGGTCATTGCGACCGCCCGGGGATTCATCCGGCGCCTTATCTGGCGCGCGCCCAGTGGATCATCATGGAAACGCCCTACCCGCTCGGCAGCGAAGAACTACAGGGCTTGCTGCGCCGCTCCCACCAATTGGTGGTCAGCAGGCTGCCAAAGCGCACTCAAGTCGGCCTGTTGCTTTAGCGCCTTGTCTTATCAGAACAAGGCGAACAGGTGTGCGCCAAGGAACAGGTGATCGATCCAGAACACCTGGTGCATCAGCACGATGATCCAGAACACCAACTGGTAGGAGACTTTGCGGGTTTTGTGCCGAAACGCTTGCTGGGCCAGCAAAGCGCCGGGCCAGCCACCAGCGAGTTCCAGCGCATGCAGGACATTCTCCGGCGTCCGCCATTGCTCGGCGCGGGCCTTGCGCTTGTCGCTCCAGTACAGGAAAAACGTCACGACGCTGACGATGCCGTAGGCCGCCAGGGGAATCAACGACACCCCGTGCAGCCATGACGATACCGAACCCGAAAGCGGCAACGCGCACAGGATTGCGAACACCAGCCACTTCAGCCGTGGATGGCGGATCTGTCCCCCGGGCTGGCGCCCGGGGTTATTGCGCGAGCTTGAGTCACTCACGGCTTGGCCGCGCTCCAGTCGACCCAGCCGAATTG
Source organism: Pseudomonas sp. GL-RE-26 (assembly GCF_019956275.1). Taxonomy (NCBI): domain Bacteria; kingdom Pseudomonadati; phylum Pseudomonadota; class Gammaproteobacteria; order Pseudomonadales; family Pseudomonadaceae; genus Pseudomonas; species Pseudomonas sp. GL-RE-26. Next base: position 49,876 of record NZ_JAHBDI010000001.1, on the reverse strand, counting down.
CCAGGTCGCCAGGATGATCAGGCCGAACACAATGCGATACCAGGCAAACGCCGCATAACTGTGGTTGGCGATGAACTTGAGCAACCCGCGGACCGCGATCATCGCGAAGACGAACGCCGTGACGAAACCGATCGCGAACACCGGGAAGTCCGCCGGGACAAACAGGTGACGGTATTTATAGCCCGAGTACACCGCCGCGCCGACCATGGTCGGCATCGCCAGGAAGAACGAGAACTCGGTAGCGGTTTTGCGCGACAGGCCGAACAGTAGCCCGCCGATGATCGTCGAGCCCGAACGCGAAGTGCCCGGAATCATGGCCAGGCACTGGGCGAAGCCAACTTTCAGGGCGTCTTTCCAGGTGATGTCATCCACCGTTTCGGCGTGGACTTCATGCTGCCGGCGCTCGGCCCACAACATGATGAACCCGCCCACGACCAGCGCCGTTGCCACGGTGATCGGATTGAACAGGTACTTGTGGATCAGGTCGGCGAAGATCACACCCAACACCACGGCCGGCAAGAACGCGATCAACAGGTTCGCGGTAAACCGCCGTGCGCCCGGCTGGGTCGGCAGGCCGATGACCACGTCGAAGATCTTGCGTCGAAACTCCCATACCACCGCCAGGATGGCACCCAACTGGATAATGATGTTGAACGCCATCGCCCGCTCGCCCCCGAAGCCGAGCAGGTCGGCCACGATGATCTGGTGGCCGGTACTGGAAATGGGCAGGAACTCGGTCAGCCCTTCTACAACCCCAAGAATCAATGCCTGAAAGGCGGTCCAAAGATCCATCAATCCCCCAAAAGGCTATGCGCGCCGGCATGCCCCGTTAGTATTTTTCAAAAGCTTGAGTTGCGATCAGCCTAGCTGAAGCCCGCGCATCAAGGATCACCACAGAACCGTCAAAATCCTGTGAAAAAACAATCCTGATCCGGGATTAACCGTGCGGGGCCGAAATCCTATCAGACAAGTCCGATTAGCGCTGCCGCGTTATCGCGTGCCAATGAAGCACACCTTGCGCCACGGGATTCCCGACGCCAATCCGGTTACAATCCGCCCCCTTTTCGATTTTCCCAAGGAGCCTCCATGTCCGGGCTTGAACTGTTTGCCGCCGCCCTCGGTGTCATTGCCGTCTGGCTGACGGTCAAACAGAACCCCTGGTGCTGGCCCATCGGCCTGGTCATGGTGCTGCTCTATAGCTGGATCTTTTTTGAGGTGAAGCTGTATTCGGACATGTTGCTGCAAGTCGTCTATGCCGCCCTGCAGCTTTACGGCTGGTGGCAGTGGACACGGGTAGGTGAAACGACCCATGGCCGTGAAGTCAGTCGACTCGATGCCCGCCCCATGGCGTTGAGCCTCGCCATTGGCGCACTCGGGAGCCTGTTGCTGGGGGCGGCCATGGCCCACTGGACAGACGCGGCACAACCCTGGCTCGATGCAGCACTGACCGGATTCAGCCTGGTGGCGCAAGTCTGGATGGCGCAAAAACGTCTCCAGTGCTGGCCACTGTGGATCACCCTGGATGTGATTTTCGTCGGGTTGTTCATCTATAAAGACCTGTACCTGACCGCCACCCTGTACGGGTTGTTCACCGTTATTGCTGTGCTCGGCTGGCGTGAATGGCGCGCCGATCCGGCGTTGCGCGCATGAAAGTCCTGGTACTCACCGGCCCTGAATCCAGCGGCAAAAGCTGGCTGGCGGCCGAGTTGCAACAGCGTTTCGGCGGGGTTCTGGTCGACGAGTATGTGCGCTGGTTCATCGAGCAGAATCCGCGGGACACCACCTTGGCCGACATTCCGGACATCGCCCGCGGTCAATTGGCATGGGAGGACGAAGCGCGGGCGCAACAGCCGCCGTTGCTCATCCTCGACACGCACCTGCTGAGCAATATCCTCTGGAGCCAAACCCTGTTTGGCGACTGCCCCGCCTGGATCGAACAAGCACTATTGGATCGGCATTACGACTTGCACTTGCTGCTGTCGCCGGAACACGTCGAATGGACGGATGACGGCCAGCGTTGCCAGCCCCGATTGAGTGAACGCCAGGCATTTTTCGACCAGACCCTGGCCTGGCTCGAGCGCCACGCACAACCGGTTCAAGCACTCCACGGAAATTGGGCCGAACGCCGATTCCAGGCACTGGACGCCGTAACCCGATTGCTCGGTGCCTGACCGGCGTTTGGGGCAAATTCCCCACCATCCCCCCCTGCCCCGGGGGAAAAGTGTCCGGCCCTGAAACACCTTCCCTACCTCAAACCACCCATTTCAGCGCCCTTCACCGCTTGAACATCAGATTTGTTAAGTCATTGATACAACGTCGCTGAAACCCTTGTTCCAGAGCGGTTTATCCACATTAGCAGGCTTCCTGCGCAGGGTTTTGTCTCACCTTTGAAACATTCTCGACAAAGGGAATCCGGCCAACATCCATAAGCCATTGAATCAATTAGATATTCAAAAACCGGCACAGCTTTCGCTCTCACCTTCATAAAGCCGACAAGGGTCAGCCCACATGAGAAGGTAACACCGTCGTGGGGATACTCAATAAACAAGCCTTGACGTGCCTGATGCTGATCGCGAGCGCTGCAGGCACGGTTTTCAGTTTCGACGCTAAAGCCGAAGGCAATGGCGTCATCGTGCTTGATCGCACCATTCACTCAACCCCTATCGGTCGCAGCGGCGGCAGAGATCCAAACCCCAACACCCTCAATGCCAACCCATCGGCCCGCGTCACCGGCGAACTCAGCGACGCCGACATTGCCGGGGTCACCACCGGAACGGCCCTTAACCACAGCAACGGGCAAAACCTGGGTGGCCTGCAAGGCCTCAACGTCGTCACCAACCCCAACGGGATGCCCGGCATGTCCGTCGGCCACGGTGGTGGCAGTGGCAGCGCGATTTCCGGAACCATCAACCGCGCCATGGGCAGCGGCCTCGGCTCACTGGGCAAAATGGCGGGGGGCCAATGAGATGAGTCGATCCCTGCTGTTACTAGCCCTGCTCGGCTGCACCGGCGTGATGGCCGATTCGGGCGTCAGTTCGGTGAACACCGCCACCCTCCGGGATTCCGGTACTCAATACCGCGGCAACTTCAACGTCAACCAGGCGGCTGGCGATCAACAGCAGCAGGCCAACGTCCGCGCGATCGCCATTGATACCCAGGCCGGTGCGACCACCAACGTCCAGCAGAAAATCACCACGCCCGCCAATCCGTCGATGGATGCAACGGCCACCATCGGCGGCGCCGCCTTCAGTAATGGCAATGGCGTACTGGGCGTCAACCAGGGCGCCGGGGCGAACAACCAGATGGCCAACGCCATGCGCGTCAGCATCAGCGCTGCACCGCAAGCCATCGACGATAGTGCCCTTTCTCAACAGAACGTGGCGTTGTTACCGAACGCGGGAGCAACTGGCCCCCCAAACGGCAGTCGCCAGGTCGTGACAAGCGACCAGGCCTTCACCGGCAGCCGGGGCGTGATCCAGGTGAACCAGAGCGCCGGGGTGGGGAACCGAATGGCTAACACCCTGAGCATCCGGGTCGCTGACTGACCCCGATACAGTGCGATCAAGGACGTACCAACACTTGACCAACTAATGAGCACGGAGAAACACCATGAACCCGACAACTGCTCTCAAACCACTGGCTTTCGCTCTGGCAGCAGTGATGGCATTCGCAGCACAAGCAGGCGGTCTGGATGATCACGAGCAGGGCAACGGCCAGAGCAATGGACAGGGCAACAACCATCAGCCCAAAGGCCCGACGCTGGAACAAATTCTGCAGATTACAGCAGGCGCCGGGGCCGTCGTGATGGACTCGCAGGAAAGCAGTGACAGCAGCGTATTGAACCGGGACACCAGGAACGACGCTAAAGTCGATAACTCCCTGAACAACTCCAACGGCAACATGGGAGCCAACGTTGCAGCCGGTAACGGCAACCAACAAGACAATGCCGCCGCCCTTGCCACGGCTGACGAAAGCTTCATCTTCGGCACCGCGGTCGCCGTCTCCAGCGCGACTCAGAAGAGCACCGGCAACGCCGCCAGGAACCACTCCAACACCAACAATACAACGCTCAATAATTCAGGCAACAGCGGTTCCGGCAACATCGGCATCAACGTGACCACCGGCGAGTTCAACCAACAGAAAAACAACCTGGCGATTGCCGTTTCGGGCGGTCGCGTAGCACAAGCGGCGGCGGCGGCCAACCAAAGCACGTCCGGGCTGAACGTCACCAACAACGCCAGGCATGACGACAGCACCCAAACCGTAGCCGTGGGTGTATTCGGCCTGGCTGGCGTAACCACTCAACAAGTGATAACGCCAGAGGGTTGGAAACCCCCTGTAACCAACAATGCTTCGATAACGGGTTCGATGAACAACTTCTCCGGCAACGGCGGAGCCAACGTATCGTCTGGTGTGGGCAACCAGCAAAGCAACTCGCTGTCCATCGCCGCGGGCTGCAAGTCTTGTCAGTAATCGCGATTGCAATGGAAGCTCCGGCGACGGGTTTTTTCCACAGTCCCAAGGCGTATCGATCATGCGTAAGACTGTCCTTTTCGCCCTGCTCTGCCTGTCTGGCCTGACCCAGGCTGCACAGATGCCGGTCGCCGCCCTGCCGGGTGGTGTGCTGGTGTACAAGCACGTACAGAGTTTACGCGAGCGCAAGTTCAGCGACATCGTCGAACAGAAAACCGATTTCAGCTGCGGTGCCGCCGCGCTGGCAACGATACTGCGCCAGGCCTATTGGCTCGACGTCGATGAAGAGCACATCATCAAAGGCATGCTGGTCACCGCAGACCAGGAACTTGTGCGTACCCAGGGTTTTTCCATGCTGGACATGAAGCGCTACATAGAACGCATCGGCATGCGCGCCCGGGGCTACAAGATCCCGCCGGAAAGACTCGAAGCAGTGACGATTCCGGTGGTGGTATTGATGGAAATTCGCGGCTACAAGCACTTCGTGGTGTTGCAGCGGGCGGACAAGAACTGGGTCTATATCGGCGACCCGGTACTCGGACACAAACGCTACTCCCATGATGACTTTGTCAAAGGCTGGAATGGCATTATCTTCGCCATTGTCGGTCCCGGTTACGAAAAAACCAATGCGTTACGCAGTCCTCCGGAACCGCTGACAGCCAAGAACAAGATGGATAACTTCAACCCGGTCAAAGATGCTGAATTGATGGATTTTGGTTTCATACAGAGCGACTTCTTTTAATCGCCAATAAGATGATAGGGGGCAGGACGCTCCGGGAGCAGCAAATGAAAACCTCGTATTGGGTGGTCGCTGCCTGTCTGGCAGCGACCACTTCAGGTTTTGCTGAAGAGTTCAGACCCATCGAAATCAAGGACCAGGAACTGGCCGAGTTGCGTGGCCGGTATGTGATGCCGGGGCGGGTCATCAGCTTCGGTGTTGTCATGAGCAGCACCTGGCGCAATGCCAGTGGTGATCTGATCGGAGCCTCCAGCTCGATGCAGCTTCAAGCTGCAACGGTCAAACCCGAGTTCTATGTTTCAACCATCAAGCAATCCGGTCATGGCGGTTCGCCCAAATCGGGTAGCGGTCACGTGTCGGGGGGCGATGGGCTGAGCACTTCCCGGGGCATAACCCAGGTCACAAGGGCCGCAGGCGATGGCAACAGCGCAAACAACAACATCGCCATCAACGTCAAGGAGGCCAGCACGGCCCCTGCGCTGGTGCCAAGCCAGGGCCAGGCGCTGATAGCCGGTCAAACCATTACCGGCAGCAATGCCGCAGGCAGTGTCGCCGTATCCGCGACCAGCGGCGGTGTTCAGATGGCCATTACCGCCAACAACAACCAGGGCACAAGCCTGCAACAAGTCGCCCAAAGCGGGTTGCTGCAAAACACCCGGTTGCTGGGCAGCAGCAATATGGTCGACAACATGACTCAACTCAACGTAGTGCTCAACAATAATGGCCCGAGTGCGGGTGCATTGGACTGCGACCTCAACCAACTCGCTGCATTACGGACCATGGGCTATTGAACTACGCTGAGTCTGGACCATTGGGCACAAATGGACGGCTTATTTCATGTACCGATCAGTATCACTGCGTGCAGTCGCATGCTTGAGTGCTCTACTCCCCGCTGCGATGTTGCAGGCAGCACCTGACCCGGAAATGGAGGCTCTCAAACAAGAGCTCCTGGAGTTGAAACAACGTTACGAAGTACAGCAAAAAGCCCTGGCGGTGCTCGAACAACGGGTCCGCCAGGTTGAGGACCAGCCCGCTTCCCCCCCTCCCAAACGCCTGGCCAAGTCGCCAGCGGACCTCAAGGGCAATCCAGGCGTCGGCACCGGCGCCGCGGCGGCCTCGGGGGGTGCCGCCGGGGGCAGCGGCAGCTCTTATGGACAATCGCTGGCCAATGACTCGCAACCGGCGCAAAGCGTTTCGAACCTGTATGACGAGGCCAGCGGGTTCTTCGGCGGCGGCAAGTTCAGTTTCGAAACCGGGATAACCTACTCCCGATACGATACCCGCCAACTTGTCCTCAATGGTTTTCTCGCCCTGGACTCGATCTTCCTCGGCGCCATCAACCTGGACCGGATCAAGTCCGACACCTGGACGCTTGACCTCACCGGCCGCTACAACTTCAACAATCGCTGGCAGTTCGACCTTAACGTACCGGTGGTCTACCGTCAGTCCACCTACCAGTCCGGTGGCGGCAATAACGGCACCGCAAACGTCACGACCGAAGATACCGTCAAGCAAGACCCGACCATTGGTGACGTCAACTTCGGTATCGCCTACAAATTCCTCGACGAGTCGGCCAACACGCCGGATGCCGTGGTGACCTTGCGCGTCAAGGCGCCTACCGGCAAAGACCCGTTCGGCATCAAGCTGGTTCGGGTGGCCGATAACTCAAACCTGGCCGTGCCTGAGTCCTTGCCTACCGGTAACGGCGTCTGGTCGATTACGCCGGGGGTCTCGCTGGTCAAGACGTACGATCCGGCTGTACTGTTCGGCAGCCTGTCCTACACGTACAACATGGAAGAGTCTTTCGACGACATCAGCTCCAACCCGGCAGTCAAGACACCGGGCAAGGTACGCATTGGCGACAGCTTCCAGATTGGCGCCGGTATCGCGTTCGCCTTGAACGAAAAGATGAGCATGTCGTTCTCGGTCTCTGACCTGGTGCAACGCAAAAGCAAGCTCAAGGAAGATGGCGGGGATTGGCAATCGGTGATCTCCAGCGATGCCAACGCCGGTTACTTCAACATCGGCATGACCATTGCGGCCACCGACAACCTGACCATCGTGCCCAACCTGTCCATCGGCATGACGGACGATGCCCCGGACTTCCAGTTCAGCCTGAAACTCCCTTACTACTTCTGACCCGAACAAAAAAACCGCTGCAATTGCAACGGTTTTTTGGTTTCCCACTGGAGTTCAGCGGATCTGGTGCTTGTGCAACAACCGGTAGAAGGTCGGTCGCGACACACCCAATACTTTGGCGGCGACACTCAGGTTATCGCTGTGGCGACTCAATACATCGCACAACGCCTGGCGTTCGGCCCGGGACTTGTATTCTTCGAGGGTGCCCATCGGCGCGGCGATTGTATGCTGACTGATCAACCCCAGATCACGGGCCTCGATCTGCCGGCCTTCGGCCAACACCAGCCCGCGACGAACGCGGTTGGCCAGCTCGCGAACATTGCCTGGCCAGTCGTGTTTGCCCATGGCAATCAACGCGTCGTCGCTGAAACTGCGTGGGCGGCGCCCGGTTTCATGGCTGTAGAAATGGGAGAAGTGGTTGGCCAGCACCGCCAGGTCGCCATGACGCTCGCGCAACGGAACGGTCGCCACCTGCAGTACGTTCAAGCGGTAATACAAGTCTTCGCGAAAGCGTTTTTTCTCGATGGCGGCTTCAAGGTCGACGTTCGTCGCCGCCAGAACCCGCACATCCACCGCAATCGGCTGACTGCTGCCGACCCGTTCGATGTGTTTTTCCTGGAGGAACCGCAACAGGTTGGCCTGCAACTCCAGTGGCAAGTCACCAATCTCGTCGAGAAACAGAGTGCCACCGTTGGCGGCTTCTATCCGCCCGATCTTGCGTTGGTGCGCGCCGGTAAATGCGCCTTTCTCATGGCCAAACAGCTCGGACTGGATCAAGTGTTCGGGGATCGCCCCACAATTGATTGCGATAAAGGGTTTGCTGTGACGCTGGGACAGACGATGCAGGGTTCGTGCGACCAGTTCCTTGCCAGTGCCGCTTTCACCGCGAATCAACACGGGAGATTCGGTTGGAGCCAGTTTGCTCAACAGTTTTCGCAGTTCACGGACAGGTTTGCTGTCGCCCAGCAATTCGTGCTCGGGCTGGTCAACATGGACCGTACCCTGCCCGCGCAAGCGTGCCATGCCAAACGCCCGGCCCAGCGTGACCTGAACCCGGGACACATCGAACGGCAAGGTATGAAAGTCAAAAAACCATTCACAGACAAAGTCGCCGACATTTTGCAATCGCAGTACTTCCTGGTTGAGTACGGCTATCCACTCGGTGCCGCTGCGGCTGATCAATTCCTTGACAGCCTCCGGGTGCGCAAGGTGAGAGGGCTGCAAGCGCAGCAAGCCCACATCACAGGTTCGGTCAACGGCGTTTTCCAGCGTGCAGCTGTCAACGTCCCAACCGATCGAGCGCAATCCAGGGAGCAGGCGATAGCAATCGTCACACGGGTCCACCACTAACAAACGTCGTAAGGCAGGCGCATCGCTCATGACTGTTCCTTGGCGCCAAATTTACGAAATTTTATTAAAAACAGTCATTTGGCAGACCTAACTGTAACATTAGCAAGAATTTGACAGGGCCTTGTACTGTTTGACTATAGGACTGCCATAAAACCAGTTATAAGTTGCGACTATGTTAGTCACCTAACGACTCTTTCCTTTCATTCAGCTTTCAACGTCAGGCTCATTCTTGAGCCTGTGAAATAAAGTGGAAATTTCTTTTGATTGTGTGTGACCCGAACCCCGGTTGCGGGCATCAGTACAAGTAACCAGCTGAACGGTAAGCCCAACCGTCGGCCTATCACTTGATTGGGCACACAGAGAGAAGACCCTATGAACGCCCCGCTCCGTATCAACGAAGCACTTCTGATTGCCGACCGCGCATTTAAACCATTCAAATGTGTGGCCTGGGCTCCACAAGACGGTAATGGCGAACTCAGCCTGACCGTAATCGACCGCACCAGCACCAGCATTGGCCGTAAGCAGATCCCAAGCAGCGCCTATTCCGATCCCGCGCAACTCGAACTGCTGCTGGAACAGGCTCGCGCCGAATTGAGCGAGGAAGGTTACACACTGCAGTCGTGGTCAATGCCGCACTAATCGTTTTGCGGATTACTCCGGGGTAATCCGCGCCCTTTTCCTGTGTTTAGTTCGCAGGTTTTTCTGGCCGCGCGCACTACTTGACACTCTTAATTCGAACTTTGCATGCACCTGATACTTTGCAGGCTCGCCATTGGTTCGAAAAGACACTGTTGTGGCACACAGCGACTCTCCGTCTGTTAGTTCTTGCAGTTGTGCATCTCCCCGTTCAGGGATTGAATATTCTCCTAATACAGTCGCCCTCCAAACTTCTGGATCAGGACGACTCGCAAGGAGATGCGGTGCATGTCAAGCCAGTCCGCTTTTGCCTACTCCGCCACCCGGAACAACGTAGGGGCCCTCGATACGACGTTTGCCGCCAACGGCAAAACCCAGGTCTATTTCGCCGACAGTCTTTTCAGCCTGGCCAATGACGTTGCGATCGATGCCCAAGGTCGCTTGCTGGTAGCCGCAAAAGTCGGCATGGCCGATGGCAGCCGCTTTGGCCTGGCCCGTTTACTCGCCGATGGTTGCGCAGACCTGACGTTCGGCAAACAAGGCAGTGTCATCGGGCAATTCGAACCGGGGTTCGAAGCCATGGCCACCAAGGTCCTGGTCTTGCCCGACGGCAATATCCTGCTGGCCGGCCTGCAATATGAAAACGCGCACCGCACGCTCCCGTCCCTGGCATTGCTGGATCAGGATGGCCGCCTGGTGCAAGGTTTTGGCGATAATGGCCGCCGTGTCGTGCGATTGCCTGGCGGTCTGTCCCTGGGCATGCGTGATAAATGGCTCCCTCCCGGTGTGCCGGGCGCAGAAGCCTGCGATGTGGCCGTACAGCAAGACGGCCGGATCCTGATCCTGGCCAACCATCACTTCGAACTGGCCGATCACGTCGGCATGTTGATACGACTGGATGTCGAAGGCTCGCTGGACTACTCGTTCAACGGCCGCGGCTTCGTGATGGTCCGGCACCTGCTGATGAATACCTGGCTCAGCAGCCTGACGGTACAACGCGATGGTCGAATCCTGGTCGGTGGATCGATCAACTTCCCTGAAGAAGGCTTGCTGGCACGCTATCACCCGGACGGTCGCCTCGACGACCGTTTTGCCGTGGACGGATTCATGACCTTCAAGGCGCAAGGACATGGCGCTCGGGTCAACCGGGTGGTTCAGCAAAACGAAGGCGACATCCTGTGTTATGGCAGCAGTTGCGAGCCAATGCACTGCCTGACATACAAAATGCACAGCAACGGCCGACCCGACACTCATTGCAACGGAGGACACCCGCAACGGCGGGATATCGGTTACAGCGGATGCCAGTGGACCGCCGCGCAGCTACAGCCCGATGGCAGTGTGCTGACGGCGGGCGCCACCATCGGCGGCGTCGAAGCAGACTTCATTCTCGGGCGATGCCTGCCCAACGGCCTTCCCGATCGCCATTTTGGCAAAGGCAGCGGCTATACACGTACCCGTCTCGGCCCCAGCCTGGATACCGCCACCTGTGTCGCCGCGCAAGCCGATGGAAACATCGTCGTTGGAGGCTATTCGCTGCACGGAAACTACAAGGCGGTCGTCGCTCGCTTCCAGGGATAAACACCGGCATTTTTCCTGCGCTTGATCTTCTGGTGCGCTTGCGGCAAGTTGCGCGCTTCTCAAGACAAGGAGCAGCCGATGTCCGGTTCAATGGCCCAGGCGTTCGCGCACAACTTTCTCGGGCACTCGCCCCGTTGGTACAAGGCCTGCATCGTCGGCTTTCTCATCCTCAATGCCCTGGTGCTCTGGACCGCAGGCCCGGTGGCTGCCGGCTGGCTACTGGTGCTGGAGTTCATCTTCACCCTGGCCATGGCGCTCAAATGCTATCCGCTGATGCCCGGCGGCCTGCTGTTGATTGAAGCCCTGCTGCTGAAGATGACCACGCCCCAGGCGCTGTACGACGAGTTGCTGCACAACTTCCCGGTGATCCTGCTGCTGATGTTCATGGTGGCCGGTATCTATTTCATGAAGGACCTGTTGCTGTACCTGTTCTCGCGCTTGTTGCTCGGGGTCCGCTCCAAGGCCCTGCTGGCCCTGATGTTCTGCTTTCTTTCGGCCTTTCTGTCGGCGTTCCTCGACGCCCTGACCGTGACCGCCGTGATCATCAGTGCCGCCGTAGGCTTTTACTCGGTGTATCACCGCGTTGCCTCGGGCAACGATCCGCGCCAGGACAGCGAGTTCAGCGACGACCAACATCTGCCCACCCTGCATCAGGGTGATCTGGAACAGTTCCGCGCCTTCCTGCGCAGCCTGCTGATGCACGGCGCCGTGGGCACCGCGCTGGGCGGTGTCTGTACGCTGGTCGGCGAACCGCAGAACCTGCTGATCGGCCATGAAATGGGCTGGCACTTCTCCGAGTTCTTTACCCGGGTTGCGCCGGTATCCCTGCCGGTACTGGTTGCCGGGCTGGTAACCTGCGTCCTGCTGGAAAAACTGCGCTGGTTCGGATACGGCACGCTGCTGCCGGATAACGTCCGTGCGGTGCTGGCCAACTACGCCGCCGAAGACAATGCCGAGCGCACCACGCGCCAACGCGCAGCGCTTCTGGTGCAAGGCTTTGCGGCATTGATTCTGATTGCCGGGCTGGCGTTCCACATCGCCGAAGTGGGCTTGATCGGCTTGATGGTGATCGTGCTGATCACCGCCTTCACCGGTATCACCGACGAACACCGCCTGGGCACCGCGTTCAAGGACGCCATGCCGTTCACCTCATTGCTGGTGGTGTTTTTCGCCGTGGTCGCGGTAATTCACGATCAGCAACTGTTCGCCCCGTTGATCCACTGGGTGCTGACGCTTCCGGCAGACCAACAACCGGGCATGCTGTTCATTGCCAACGGCCTGCTGTCCGCCATCAGCGACAATGTGTTCGTGGCGACCATTTACATCACCGAAGTGAAGCGCGCTTTCATGGCGGGCGAGATGACCCGTGAGCACTTCGAAACCCTGGCCATCGCGATCAATACCGGCACCAACCTGCCGAGCGTGGCGACGCCCAACGGTCAGGCGGCATTCCTGTTCCTGCTGACCTCGGCGATCGCACCGCTGGTGCGCCTGTCTTACGGGCGGATGGTCTGGATGGCATTGCCGTACACCGTGGTGATGGGCTTGCTCGGGTGGTATGCGGTGAGTTACTGGCTCTGACACTGCCGCCTCCTGTGGGAGCGAGCTCGCTCCCACAGGAGATACGTGTTATCCGAGGCGGTGCCAGACGCGGCCGTCACGGGTGAGCAGCTCTTCGCCGGCCTTGGGGCCGTTTTCCCCGGCGGCATAGCTCTGCACGCTTGAGTCCTGCTGCCAGGCATCCAGGAACGGCTGCACGGCGCGCCAGCCGTTCTCGATGTTGTCGGCGCGCTGGAACAGCGTCTGGTCACCCGTCAGGCAATCGTAGATCAGGGTTTCGTAGCCGGTGGACGGCTGCATCTCGAAGAAGTCCTTGTAGGCGAACCCCAGCTCGATGTTATCCATTTTCAAGGCCTGACCGGGACGCTTGGCCAGCAGGTCGAACCACATGCCTTCGTTCGGCTGGATCTGAATGCGCAGATAGGTCGGCTGCAGCTCATCGACCTCGGTATCGCGGAACTGCGCATAGGGCGCCGGCTTGAAGCAGATCACGATCTCGGTGTCACGCACACTCATGCGCTTGCCGGTCCGCAGGTAGAACGGCACGCCGACCCAGCGCCAGTTATCGATCATGACCTTGAGGGCCACATAGGTTTCAGTATTGCTGTCGGGGGCGACGTTGTTTTCCTGGCGATAGCCCGGCAGTGCCTTGCCGTCGATCTCACCGGCGGCGTATTGGCCGCGCACCGAGTTGGCGCGGGCCTCCTCCACCGTCCAGGGCCTGATCGCGCCAACGACCTTGGCTTTCTCGCCGCGCACCGCATCGGCGCCAAACGCCGCGGGCGGCTCCATCGCCACCATCGCCAGCAGCTGGAACAGGTGATTGGGCACCATGTCCCGCAGCGCGCCGGTGTGCTCATAGAAACTGCCACGGGTTTCCACGCCGACGGTTTCGGCGGCGGTGATCTGCACGTGGTCGATGTAGTGATTGTTCCAGAACGCTTCGAACAGACTGTTTGAGAACCGGCTGACCAGGATGTTCTGCACGGTCTCCTTGCCCAGGTAATGGTCGATGCGGTAGATCTGCTTTTCCGTCATCACCTTGAGCAGGCAAGCGTTCAAGGCTTCGGCCGTATGCAGGTCGGAGCCGAAGGGTTTTTCGATCACTACCCTTCTGAAGGCCTCGGGGGTTTCTTCCAGCAAGCCGGCCGAACCGAGGCGGCGCACCACTTCACTGAAGAAACGCGGCGCGGTGGCCAGGTAGAACACCGCATTGCCGGTACCGCTGTCGGCGATTTTCGCCGCCAGCGCTTGATAAGTGCTGTCGTCCAGGAAGTCGCCCTGGACGTAGCTTATGCCTTTGGCGAGCTTGGCCCACAGTGCCGGGTCAAGGGCTTGATCGCCCTTGCCGGTCCTGGTGGCCACCTCGTTGCGAATGAAGTCCTCGAGTTTTTTCGCGAAGCCTTCATCGCTGATGGCGTTGTGGTCAACGCCGATGATCCGCAGTCCATTCCCGAGTAAACCGTCACGGCTGAGGTTGTACAGCGCCGGCATCAGCAGGCGCTTGACCAGATCGCCGTGGGCGCCGAACAGGAACAGCGTGGTCGGCGGCGCGGGTTCAGCCTTGGATTTCCTGCGGATCGCGTGGGTCATTTTTTCGAGGTCTCCACATGGCCGCCGAAGCCGAAGCGCTGGGCCGAGAGAATCTTGTCGCCAAAGGTGCCTTGCCCACGGGAACGGTAGCGGGAGAACAGCGAGTTCGACAGCACCGGCACCGGCACCGCTTGCTCCATGGCAGCTTCGATGGTCCATTGACCTTCACCGCTATCGGCCACGGACCCGGAGAAACCGTCGAGTTTCGGATCGCCGGCCAGGGCGTCGGCAGTCAGGTCCAGCAACCACGAGGACACCACGCTGCCACGGCGCCACACTTCGGCGATATCGGCGACGTTCAGGTCAAAACGCTGGTCTTGCGGCAGGCTCTCGCTGTTTTTGGTCTTGAGGATGTCGAAGCCTTCTGCAAACGCCTGCATCATCCCGTATTCGATGCCGTTGTGGATCATCTTCACGAAGTGCCCGGCACCAGCGGGACCGGCGTGAATGTAACCACGCTCGGCACGATCGTCGTCGGACTTGCGGTCCTTGGTGCGCGGGATGTCGCCCATGCCCGGGGCCAGGGTTGCGAACAGCGGGTCGAGGCGTTTAACGGTCTCGGCATCACCGCCGATCATCATGCAGTAACCGCGTTCCAGGCCCCAGACGCCGCCGGACGTACCGACGTCGATGTAGTGCAGGCCTTTTTCCGACAGGGTCTTCGCCCGGCGGATATCGTCCTTATAGAAGGTGTTGCCGCCGTCGATGATGGTGTCGCCGGCTTCGAGCAAGGTGCTCAGGGTGTCGATAGTTTCTTCGGTCGGCGCGCCGGCCGGCAGCATGACCCAGACCGCACGCGGTTTGGCCAGGCCAGCGACCAGTGCTGGCAGGTCGGTGACGCCGGTGGAGCCCTCTGTGGCCAGGGCTTCGACAAAGGCGGTATTGCGGTCATAAACAACGGTGGTGTGCCCGTTGAGCATCAGGCGCCGCGCAATATTGCCGCCCATGCGGCCCAGTCCAATAATCCCGAGTTGCATGTGCTGATGCTCCCTACTACAAATAAAAGTGTGTCAAAGGTTATAGCCCAACGCGACTCATGAGGTTAGTCCAGAGCGTTGGCGTGAAGTTTCCGGGCATTGTGCCCGATCCTGATGGTTAACGTCGGGAATCAAACCGAAGACACAACGACCATGAAAAATAAAAAAGTTCCCTTTGGGGGCAAAAGAAATCAAAATTGGCGCCGATAGTAGGTCAGCCCCGGATTTCGAGGCGTACCTACAGTTGAGACACGCCATTTGCGAGGTGAGCAATGGGCACAGTACATACCGCACTGCCAGCACAAACCCTTTACGTCACAATCCGTCGCGATGAATTGCGCCAGTTGAAAGACGAACGCGATCAGTTGAAGCAGGAACTGGCGCATTTGCGGCTGTTGCTGCAAACCGGCCAGACGCAGCCCCTGGCTGTGACGCAACGCGCCCCACTCGCCTGACCCCCTCCTTTCAAGCGGGAGCAGTCTGCACTGCTTCCGCACCGGCTCGCGACCTTCTCCGAGCAGGCTTCCCGTCCCGCGATAGCCACGAAGGCCGTTGGTGAAGTTAATTCCCATTTAACGGATTCGGCGGATAATGCCATTTCGACACTGCTTCATTGATTCATGGACGAAAGGCATCCGACATCTGTAGTGGGAGGCAAACCATGAAACGCACCGCAATGATTCTCGCCGGCCTGATGGCCTTGGGCTCAACCAGTGCTTTTGCCGAAGGTGGAGCCGAACGCATGCGCTATTACTACGAAAGCCTGCGACTGGCCCAGCAAGAAGCCCTCGGCCACCCTGTCCAGAGCACTGAGCTGCGGGTTCCGGACGATCAAACCGCACAAATGACTGAAACCTACAGACCGAAATGATCCATGGGCTTCTGACTGCGGCGCCATGGCCACAGAAGACTGTCGGGCGTCCTGACGGACGCCCTTTTTTTGCCAGTTGAATCAGAGGCTCTTGGTCCAGAACAGCATCCGCCCATGGGCCGGGTCGAACATGCCGGGGGCGAAACCGGCTTTTTCATAGGAACCCTGGGCCACGGCATTGCCCTCCAGCACTTCCAGGGTCAGCTTGCAGCAGCCACGCTGACGGGCGATGTCCTCGACCTTTTGCAACATCCTCTGGCTCAAGCCCAGGCCGCGAAATTTTTTCACCACCGCCACATCGTGCACATTGACCAGCGGCCGGCAGGCAAAGGTCGAGAATCCCTCGAAGCAATTGACCAGCCCGGCCGGTTCGCCACCGACAAAGGCCAGCACACTGAAAGCGTGGGGGCGCCGGGCAAGCTCGGCCGGGAGTTGTTCCAGTACATCGGCCGGCAACGGCTGGCCGCCGCCCATCGGGTCCTCGGCGTAGTGGTTCAACACCAGGCAAATAGCTTCGGCATGCACCGGATTGGTGTAACTGGCCTGAAGCACAAGAATTTCTGCGGAGTCCATTTCCATCCTCGATCACACATAAAGTAGCCCCCAGCATGTATTCACGCTGAAGTGCCGGCAGACCATAGCGCGAGCACCGTGGTACCGACAATCGCAACCGAGGAAATCTTTGGCACTCAAGCGCCCCAGATCAACGCCTCTGTCCACCCCAGTTCGACAAAATCCTCGGCCCGCAAGTGCGACTCACCGGCGCAGAAAAACTCGTCGAGTTGCGGTGGCTGGACCGAGGTGCCGCTGAGCATGGCGTGAACCTGGCCGCGGTGATGGATCTGGTGTTCAAACAAATGGGACAGCAGGCGCAAGCGACTGTCGTATTGCGGAGTGTCCCGGGCGATGGTCACGATTTTGCCGAGGTCGGCATCGCGCATCTGCTCGCAGTAGGCGATCAGCCGGCGGTCGACGTGGGCCTGTTCGCCAACCAGGTCCGGCGCCATGAGACAGGGTTCGTCTTCCTTGAAAAACACCCGGCAATCGGGATGCGGATCATCGCCGCGCAGTTCGCGCTCCAGGGCGTCCACATAAAACCAGTCACAGGTGAGGATGTGGTTGAGGGTGGCGCGGATCGTCGGGAAGAAACTGACCCTGGGTGCGCTCAGTTCCTGCAGGCTCAACTGACGCCAGGCCTTGGCCAGTCGGTGATTGGACCAGGCGTTCTGATAGGCCATGGTCAGCAAATGGTGCGACAGGGGCTGATTCATCTTCGCTGCTCCCGATCAAATCCGGATCAAACTTCGGCAAACCGCTGCAGTTGCATTTCCTGCAATCGACTGAGGGTACGGCGGAACGGGAATTCCAGATAACCCTCAGTGTAAAGCGATGCCATCGGTACTTGCGCTTCAAGGTACAGCGGCACCTTGCGGTCGTAGCACTCGTCCACCAGGGCAATGAACCGTCGCACACCGTCGTCATGCACTGACAACTGCGGCAACTCGCGATCTCCCGCGTCCACCCGCTCGACACCGTCCTCGGTACCGCGGGCAATGCGTCCGGCGCGTTTCTGTGCGCTGAGGTTGGGCACGTCACTCAACAGAATAGCGCCGTAGGTATCGCACAGGGCGATGAAATCCATGGCCGCGAAGGGTTGCTCGCACAGCGCGGCGTAACGGGTCCAGAGCACCGTCGGGCTGGCCTTGACCACCTCGAGGGTGCGGTAACCGACCTCTATCGGCTCGCGAGAGACTGACTGGCCTGCGCTCAACATCTGGAACACTTCACCCAGCGCGCCGGGCCTGCCGGATTCGGCCACCCAGTAACGTTGCGAACCGGCCCCCGGATGCAGGCGGTGGTCTTCCCCGCCATCCACTGCAATCACCTGCATGTGTTGCTTGATCGCCGCGATGGCGGGCATGAAACGGTCGCGATTGAAGCCGTCGGCGTACAACTGGTCCGGCGGCAGATTGGACGTGCAGACCACCACCACACCCTGTTCGAACATCACCTGGAACAGGCGCCCGAGAATGATCGCGTCGCCGATGTCATTGACGAACAACTCGTCGAAACACAGCACCCGCACTTCTTCGGCCAGTTCACGGGCCAACGCCTTGAGCGGATCGGCAGTGCCGGTCAGTTGAAACGAGCGCTGGTGCACCCAGCCCATGAAGTGGTGAAAGTGCTGACGCCGCGCCGGTACTCGCAGGCTTTGGTAGAACTGATCCATCAACCAGGTCTTGCCCCGCCCCACCGGCCCCCACAGGTACACGCCGGAAATGTGCGCGCGGCCTTCGTGCAGCGCCTCGTGGCATTTTTGCAGGGCCCACACGGCATGTTCCTGGGCCTCGTCCTGGACGAAGCCCTTTTGTTCAATGGCATGCTGCCAGGCGCTTAAGGGGGAATCGATAGTCATGGGCGGCAGTATGCCATTGCGCATGAATAACGCGACCAGTGATCGGCGATTTTATGCAGAAAGGAAAAGCGCCTTGACGATTTAGATTCCAGCATCATATTTAATAGATGTTGATACAAATCTATAGCCTCTGTCGCCATCCCTCTGGAGTCATCCCATGCATTACAGAGTTTTCGGTCGTAAAACCGGCTTGCGTGTTTCCGAACTGGCGTTGGGCGCCGGCAACTTTGGTACCGGTTGGGGTCATGGCGCCGAGCGCGACGAAGCCAGGCGCATTTTTGATGGCTACCTGGAAGCCGGCGGCAACTTCATCGATACCGCCAATGGCTATCAGGGCGGGCAGTCCGAGGCCATGCTCAGCGAATTCATCGCCGCAGAACGGGATCGCCTGGTCATCGCCACCAAATACACCCTCGGGACTACACCGGCGGCCGGCATTTCCCACACTGGCAACAGCCGCAAGAACATGGTGCGCGCCGTGGAAGAAAGCCTGAAACGCCTGAAGACCGAGCATATCGACCTGTTCTGGGCCCACATGAGTGATGGCGTCACGCCCATGGAAGAGATCCTGCGCGGGTTCGACGACCTGGTCAGTGCCGGAAAGATTCATTACGCCGGGCTGTCGAACTTTCCCGCGTGGCGCATCGCCCGTGCCGACCTGCTGGCCGAGGTGCGCGGTTTTGCGCCGATTGCCGCGATCCAGGTCGAGTACAGCCTCGCCGAGCGCACCGCCGAGCGTGAACAACTGCCGATGGCCGAAGCCCTGGGCCTGGCCGCGACCTTGTGGTCGCCGCTGGGTGGCGGCTTCCTGACTGGCAAGTATCGCAACAGTGAGGGCGACAATCGCGCGAACAAGCTCGGCGTGCTGATTCACGCCGAAAAAAGCGCCCGCGAAACCGCCCTGCTCGACACCTTGATCGATGTCGCCGCAGAACTGGACGCCAGCCCGACCCACGTGGCCATTGCCTGGCTGCGGGAAAAGGCCAACCGCTCGACCACGGCACTGATCCCGATCCTCGGCTCCCGGACCCGGGAGCAACTGGACGCCACGTTGGGCGCGCTGAATGTGCAGTTGAGCACCGAGCAACTGGCACGACTGGACGGCGTCAGTGACGTGGCCAAGGGCGTGCCGCACGAATCCATTTCCGGTTCGTTCGCGCGGTTCAGCGGGGGGCAGATCCTCGACTTGCCAATCGTTCCAGTGGCCTGACACCGCCAAAACTGTAGGAGCGAGCCTGCTCGCGATGAGGGCGGAACATTCAACATCTATGTTGGCTGAACGACCGCTATCGCGAGCAGGCTCGCTCCTACAGGGTTAGGCGTATTACCGATCAACCTTATGCCTGGCCGCATACAGACAAAGCATCTCCATCGCCAGCGTCGCCGCCGCCAGTGACGTGATCTCCGCGCTGTCATAGGCCGGAGCCACTTCCACCACGTCCATGCCCACCAGGTTGATCCCGCGCAGACCGCCGAGAATCTCCAGCGCCTGCACCGTGCTCAAGCCGCCGCACACGGGTGTTCCGGTGCCTGGGGCGAACGCCGGATCGAGGCAGTCGATGTCGAAGGTCAGGTAAACCGGGTTGTCGCCGACCCGCGCGCGAATCGCCTCGACAATCGCTTCGCAGCCACGGCGATGCACCTGCCGCGCGTCCAACACTTGAAAGCCTTGATGATCGTCGTTGGTGGTGCGCAAACCGATTTGTACCGAGCGCGACGGGTCCACCAGCCCTTCCCTGGCCGCGTGCCAGAACATGGTGCCGTGGTCGATGCGCTTGCCCTCTTCGTCCGGCCAGGTGTCGCTGTGGGCGTCGAAGTGGATCAGCGACAGCGCTCCGTGCTTGCGGGCATGGGCCTTGAGCAGCGGATAGGTGATGAAATGGTCGCCGCCAAAGGTCAGCATCGCCGTGCCGGCATTGAGGATGCGCTCAGCGTGGGCCTCAATCATTTCGGGCGTCGACTGCGGCGAGCCGTAATCGAAATCGCAATCGCCGTAATCGATGACCGCCAGGTGATCGAACGGATCAAACGTCCACGGCCAGTGCCGTTCCCAGGCGATCCCGGCAGAGGCGGCGCGAATGCCCCGTGGTCCGAAGCGTGCGCCGGGGCGGTTGCTGGTGGCCGTGTCGAACGGCACGCCACTGACGGCCACATCAACGCCACGCAGGTCACGACTGTAGCGGCGACGCATGAAACTGGTGATACCGGCGTAGGTACTTTCAGCGGCCGTGCCGTATAGGCTGTCACGGGTGATGGCTTGATCGTTCTGCATCGGGACGTCCATTGAAGGCTCCTTCTCTTTTCTTATTGGCGGCTACGGAAAGTGGTCCACAAGCGGGTGCGCTGGCGCATGTCCTTGAGGCTCATGCTGCGGTCGGCGTACAACCGCTCCCGCACATCGGCCATCGGGTAGATGTCCGGATCGGTGCGCACCGCTTCATCCACCAGCGGCGTGGCGGCCTGATTCGCCGTGGCGAAGAACAAAGTGTTGGTCAGTGCGGCCACGGACTCGGGGCGCAACATGAATTCGATAAAGGCACGGGCGGCTTCGGGGTGCGGCGCGTCCTTGGGGATCGCCAGGTTGTCCTGCCACACGATGGTGCCCTCCCTGGGAATCCGGTAGGCGATTTCATAGGGTTTATTGGCCTTGCGTGCCTGGTCGGCGGCCATGCTCGCGTCGCCGTTGTAGGTCAGCGCCAGGCACACGCTGCCATTGGCCAGGTCGCTGATCTGCCGCCCGGTGGCGACGTACAGCACGTTCGGCTGTAGCTGATGCAGCAACGCCTCGGCGGCTGACAGATCGTTCTTGTCCGTGCTGTAGGGATCTTTACCCAAATAATGCAGCGCCAGTCCGATCACCTCCTGAGGCGAGTCGAGAATGGCGATGCCGCAGTCTTTCAACTTGTTCGCGTACTCGGGTTTGAACAGTAGGTCCAGGCTGTTGAGCGGCGCATCCGGCAAGCGCTGTTTGACCGCCTCGACGTTCATGCCCAGACCCAGGGTGCCCCAGGTGTAAGGCACGCCATAGCGGTTGCCCGGGTCGACGGCGGCGAGTTTTTCCAGCAAGTCCGGATCGAGGTTGGCGTAACCCTTGAGCCCTTCGTGGGGAATCGGTTTCAACGCCCCGGCCGCAAGCCCCCGGGCCAGCACGCTGGAGGACGGCACCACCACGTCATAACCGCTGCCGCCGGTGAGCAACTTGGTCTCCAGTACTTCCGAAGAGTCGAAGGTGTCATAGCGCACATGGATACCCGTCTCCTGCTCGAACCGTTGCAGGGTTTCGGGGGCGACGTAATCGGCCCAACTGTACAGATTGACCACCTTGTCTTCGGCCTGGGCCGAGGCGGCCATGGCAAGGAACAGCGCGGGTAAACACAGCTTGAACTTGGGAGCCATGACGAACACCTGACCAGAGGAAGTGGTTGCAGGATGCGTCGTCGGATACATTGGTAAAATATCAAGTTAATTAACCTGACTTTATTACGGAGTAATGTTTGATGCTCGGCCAACTCCACGATCTGGATCTGCAATTGTTGCGGCTGTTTGTCAGCGTGGTGGAGTGCGGCGGTTTCAGCGCCGCCCAGGGCGAGTTGGGGTTGAGCCAGTCGAGCATCAGCCAGCAAATGGCCAAACTGGAAACCCGCCTGGGCTATCGACTATGCAGTCGCGGCAAGGGCGGGTTTAGCGTCACGCCAAAGGGCGAACAACTGCTCAGCGCCACCCGTGGATTGTTCCAGTCCATCGAAGCCTTCCGGCATCAATCCAACGGCGTGGCCGGGCGCTTGATCGGCGAAGTGCGCCTGGGCCTGTCCGAAGCCCTGGATCAATCGGTGCTGCAACGGGTGGCCGAGGCGATCCGGTGCTTCCGTGAACGGGACGAATCCGTGCGCATCGAACTGATCAGCGCCATGCCCGGCGAAATGGAGCGCTTACTGCTGCAACAGCGCCTGGACCTGGCCATCGGCTACTTCTCGCAAGTGCAAAGTGCGTTTGACTACCGCCAACTGTTCATTGAGACCCAGCATCTGTATTGCGCCCCCGGCCATCCGCTGTTCACCAACCCGGCCCCCAACGATCAGGATCTGCAGGCCTGCGACCGGGTCGATCACCCCTACCGTTTCCTGCGCAGTGACGAACCCTTCCAGGGCAAGTTGTGTTCGGCGCGCTCCGAACAAGTGGAAGGCACCCTCGCCTTCATCCTTTCCGGCAAGCATGTCGGTTACTTGCCCAGCCACTTCGCTCGCGGCTGGGAAGACAAGGGTTTGCTCAGGGCCGTGCGCCGAGGCGACATGAGTTTCGATGTCGCGTTTCATCTGGCCCGGCATCGGGCACAGGTGGCCGGCGAGGCGCAGAAGGCGTTCGAAGAGGATCTGCTCGCGGCGTTTGCCTGAATTCGCCTTGGTCTACGCTGTAACAGTATCGGACACCGACATGCAAAAATGCACAGATAACCTGCAGTTATCCGGGTTGCACAAGGCAAATTTGCACTGATACGATCCGCCATCGCTCGCGCGCGAGCATCTCGATAAAGAACAATAAAAGCAGGGAGTTAGTGATGACTGCTCAGGTTTTTTCTCCCGGGACTCAGTCCATGGATGCCATGCAGAACGAAGTGCTGGCCGAGGTTCGCAACCACATTGGTCACCTGACCCTCAACCGCCCCGCCGGCCTCAATGCCCTCACCCTGGACATGGTGCGAAACCTGCACCGCCAGCTCGACGCCTGGGCACAGGATCCGCAAGTCCATGCCGTGGTCTTGCGCGGTGCCGGGGAAAAAGCCTTCTGCGCTGGCGGCGACATTCGCTCGCTGCATGACAGCTTCAAAAACGGCGACACCCTGCACGAAGATTTCTTCGTCGAGGAATACGCCCTCGACCTCGCGATCCACCACTACCGCAAACCGGTGCTGGCCCTGATGGACGGTTTTGTCCTCGGCGGCGGCATGGGCCTGGTGCAAGGCGCAGACTTGCGCGTGGTCACCGAGAAAAGCCGCCTGGCCATGCCGGAAGTCGGCATCGGCTATTTCCCCGACGTCGGCGGCAGTTACTTCCTGCCGCGCATCCCCGGTGAGCTGGGGATCTACCTCGGCGTCAGCGGTGTGCAGATTCGCGCCGCCGATGCGCTGTATTGCGGCCTGGCCGACTGGTACCTGGAAAGCGACAAACTGGGCACGCTAGACGAGAAACTTGACCAGCTCGAATGGCACGATACGCCACTCAAGGATCTGCAAGGCCTGCTGGCGAAATTCGCCGTGCAACAACTGCCCGACGCGCCACTGGCGACTTTGCGCCCGGCCATCGACCACTTCTTCGCCCAAGCCGACGTGCCGAGTATTGTGGAGCAACTGCGTCAGGTAACGGTCGCGGACAGCCATGAGTGGGCCGTCACCACCGCCGACCTGCTGGAAACCCGCTCGCCGCTGGCCATGGCCGTGACCCTGGAAATGCTCCGTCGCGGACGCGAGCTGCCGTTGGAACAATGTTTCGCCCTTGAGCTGCACCTGGACCGCCAGTGGTTCGAGCGCGGCGACCTGATCGAAGGCGTGCGCGCCTTGCTGATCGACAAAGACAAGACACCACGCTGGAACCCGCCCACCCTCCAGGCGCTGGACGCCGAACACGTGGCGAGCTTCTTCAGCGAGTTTGACCAGAGCGAGAGCTGAGCCATGCACGATATTGAATTGAGCGAAGAACAAGTCATGATCCGCGACATGGCCCGGGATTTTGCCCGCGGCGAAATCGCGCCCCATGCCCAGGCCTGGGAAAAGGCCGGCTGGATCGACGACGGTCTGGTGAAGAAGATGGGCGAACTGGGCCTGCTGGGCATGGTGGTCCCCGAGGAATGGGGCGGCACCTATGTCGACTACGTGGCCTACGCCCTGGCGGTAGAAGAGATTTCCGCCGGCGACGGTGCTACCGGCGCCTTCATGAGCATCCACAACTCCGTGGGCTGCGGACCGGTGCTCAACTACGGCAGCGAAGAACAGAAACAGACCTGGCTGGCGGACCTTGCCAGCGGCCAGGTCATCGGCTGCTTCTGCCTGACCGAACCCCAGGCCGGTTCCGAGGCGCACAATCTGCGCACTCGTGCCGAACTGCGCGACGGCCAGTGGGTGATCAACGGCGCCAAACAATTCGTCAGCAACGGCAAGCGCGCCAAGCTGGCAATTGTGTTTGCCGTGACCGATCCGGACTTGGGCAAACGTGGCATCTCGGCGTTCCTGGTACCGACCGATACCGCAGGTTTTATCGTCGACCGCACCGAACACAAGATGGGCATCCGTGCTTCCGACACCTGCGCGGTGACCCTGAACGACTGCACCATCCCCGAAGCCAATCTGCTGGGCGAACGCGGCAAAGGCCTGGCCATCGCCTTGTCCAACCTCGAAGGCGGCCGCATCGGCATCGCCGCCCAGGCGCTGGGCATCGCCCGCGCGGCGTTTGAAGCGGCCCTGGCGTATTCCCGTGATCGTGTGCAGTTCGGCAAAACGATCAATGAGCACCAGAGCATCGCCAATTTGCTGGCCGACATGCACATGCAATTGAACGCCGCTCGGTTGATGATCCTGCACGCCGCACGCCTGCGCACGGCCGGCAAACCCTGCCTGTCGGAGGCGTCACAAGCCAAGCTGTTTGCGTCGGAAATGGCGGAAAAGGTCTGCTCGTCCGCCATTCAGATTCATGGCGGCTATGGCTACCTGGAAGACTATCCGGTGGAGAAGTACTACCGGGATGCGCGGATCACGCAGATCTACGAAGGGTCGAGCGAGATTCAGCGGATGGTGATTGCCCGCGAACTGAAGAACTACTTGGTGTGAAGGCCTAAAAGCATCGCGAGCAAGCTCGCTCCCACAGGTTCCGAGGGTGTACACAATATGTGTGAACGACCGAGAACACTGTGGGAGCGAGCTTGCTCGCGATAGCGTCAGCAGGAACGCCGC
Organism: Pseudomonas sp. GL-RE-26; assembly: GCF_019956275.1. Lineage (NCBI taxonomy): Bacteria > Pseudomonadati > Pseudomonadota > Gammaproteobacteria > Pseudomonadales > Pseudomonadaceae > Pseudomonas > Pseudomonas sp. GL-RE-26. The sequence goes on along the minus strand of NZ_JAHBDI010000001.1, from coordinate 24,604 downwards.
ATTACTTACCTTGGAATTCAGCCTCACGCTTGGCAATAAACGCCGCCATCCCTTCCTTCTGATCCTGCGTCGCAAACGCCGCATGGAACACTCGGCGCTCAAAGCGCACGCCTTCGGCCAGGCTCACTTCAAAGGCACGGTTGACGCTTTCCTTGACCATCATCGCAATCGGCAACGACTTCTTGGCGATCAGCGCCGCGACTTTCAGCGCTTCATCCAGCAGCTCATCACTTGGCACGATACGCGCCACGATGCCGCAACGCTCCGCTTCCACGGCATCGATCAAGCGGCCGCTCAGGCACATTTCCATGGCCTTGGCCTTGCCCACGGCGCGGGTCAGACGCTGGGTACCGCCCATGCCCGGCAGCACGCCGAGGTTGATTTCCGGCTGGCCGAACCTGGCGTTGTCGCCGGCCAGGATGAAGTCGCACATCAACGCCAGCTCACAACCGCCACCCAGGGCGAAACCGTTGACCGCCGCGATGATCGGCTTGCGGCGGTTGGCCACGCGGTCGCTGTCGCTGAACAGGTCGTCGATGTAGATCTGCGGATAGGTCAGCTCGGCCATTTCCTTGATGTCGGCACCGGCGGCGAAGGCTTTTTTCGAACCGGTCAGGACGATGCAGCCGATGTTCGAGTCAGCCTCGAAGCCATCGAGGGCCTGGTTCAGTTCGCTGACGATCTGCGCGTTCAACGCATTCAGCGCTTGTGGACGGTTGAGGGTGATCAGGCCAACGCGGCCGTGGGTTTCCAGCAAAATCGTTTCGTAGCTCAGCTCTTTGTCGCTCACAGGGGGGACTCCTTCTTATAAGTTGCGCGAAATGACCATGCGCTGAATATCGCTGGTGCCTTCGTAAATCTGGCAGACCCGCACGTCGCGGTAGATCCGTTCCAGCGGGAAGTCGTTGAGGTAACCGTAGCCGCCAAGGGTTTGCAGCGCCGAGGAGCATACCTTCTCGGCCATTTCCGAGGCGAACAGTTTGGCCATCGACGCTTCGACCAGGGCCGGTTTGCCACTGTCACGCAGGGCGGCGGCGTAGTGCACCATTTGCCGCGCCACGGCGATCTGGGTGGCCATATCCGCCAGGCGGAAGGCCACGGCCTGGTGCTCGATGATCGGCTTGCCGAAACTCTGGCGCTCACGGGCGTAGTCTCGCGCCGCTTCGAACGCGGCGCGGGCCATGCCCACCGATTGCGAAGCGATGCCGACGCGACCGCCTTCAAGGTTGGCCAGGGCAATCCTGTAGCCTTCGCCCTCCTCGCCCAGACGGTTGGCCACCGGCACCTTCACGTCTTCGAAGAGAATCTGGCAGGTGTCGGACGCATGCTGACCGAGCTTGTCCTCGACCCGTGCAACGGTGTAGCCCGGCGAATCGGTCGGCACGATAAAGGCACTGATGCCGCGTTTGCCAGCGCTCGGATCGGTCACCGCAAACACGATCACCACCCCGGCATTCTGCCCGGAGGTGATGAATTGCTTGCAGCCGTTGAGTACGTAGTGATCGCCTTCCAGGCGGGCACGGGTTTTCAAGCCGCTGGCGTCGGAACCGGCTTGGGGCTCGGTCAAAGCGAAAGCGCCGAGCATCGCACCGCTGGCCAGCGGTTTGAGGAAGCGCTCTTTCTGCTCATCGGTGCCGTAGTTGAGGATCGGCACACAGCCCACGGAGTTGTGCACGCTCATGATGGTCGAGCAGGCGCCATCGCCGGCGGCGATTTCTTCCAGCGCCATGGCGTAGGCCAGGTAACCGGTGTCGCATCCGCCCCACTGCTCCGGCACCAGCATGCCGAAGAAGCCCAGCCCGGCCATCTCGCCGATAGCTTCCTTGGGAAAGCGATGCTCACGGTCCCACTCGGCAGCGAACGGCTTCAGCCGTTCCTGGGCAAAGTCCCGGGCCATGTCGCGGATTTGTTGTTGGTCGTCATTGGGGATCATGGTGAATCCTTGAATCTGGTTACGACGCAGAACCCTGTAGGAGTGAGCCTGCTCGCGAAGAGGCCGTGTCAGTCGACATCATCGTCGGATGACACACCGCTTTCGCGAGCAAGCCCGCTCCCACTTGGGATTGGCGTCAGTTTCAGTAGAGGCATTCCACAGCCATCGCCGTCGCTTCACCGCCACCGATGCAAATCGCTGCCACGCCGCGCTTCAAGCCTTTCTGGCGCAGGGCCGAAAGCAGGGTCACCAGAATCCGCGCGCCGGACGCCCCGATCGGGTGACCGAGGGCGCACGCACCGCCGTGCACGTTGAGCTTCTCGTGGGGGATTTCCAGATGCGTCATCGCGGCCATGCCGACCACGGCGAAGGCTTCGTTGACTTCCACCAGATCGACGTCGTTGAGCGACCAGCCGGTTTTTTTCATCAATTTCTTGATCGCACCGATTGGCGCCACCGGGAACAGGCCCGGGGTGTCGGCGAATGCGGCGTGGCCATGAATCACCGCCAAGGGTTTCAGGCCTTGCTTCTGTGCCTGCGACTGGCGCATCAGCACCAACGCGGCGGCACCGTCGGAGATCGAACTGGAATTGGCCGCCGTCACCGTACCGCCATCGCGGAACGCCGGTTTCAACGAAGCGATCTTGTCCAGCCTGGCTTTTGGCGGCTGCTCGTCATTGCTGATCACCACCTGCTCTTTGCCGACGGTCACGGTCAGCGGGACGATTTCGGCCTTGAAGCTGCCGTCCTTGATCGCCTGCTGCGCGCGGGTGGTCGAGGCAATGGCGAACGCGTCCTGGGCTTCACGGCTGAAGCTATTGGTTTCGGCGCATTCTTCGGCGAAGGTGCCCATCAGGCGGCCCTTGTCGTAGGCGTCTTCGAGGCCATCGAGGAACATCGAGTCCTGCACCCGGCCATGACCCATGCGGTAGCCGGCACGGGCGCGGTCCAGCAGGTAAGGTGCGTTGGACATGCTTTCCATGCCACCGGCGACCACGACGTCGGCACTGCCCGCCACCAGCATGTCATGGGCCAGAATCGCCGCTTCCATGCCGGAGCCGCACATTTTGTTCAGGGTGGTGCAGCGGGTCGATTTATCCAGCCCCGCGCCCAGCGCCGCCTGACGCGCAGGGGCCTGGCCAAGGCCGGCCGGCAGCACGCAGCCGAACAACACTTCGTCGACAGAATCGCTGGCAACGCCAGCGCGTTCCACCGCTGCTTTGATGGCCGCCGCGCCGAGTTGCGGCGCGGTCAGGCTTTTCAATTCGCCCTGGAAGCCGCCCATCGGGGTGCGGACGGCGCTGACGATAACAATTGGATCGTTGGAAATAGTCATGACAAATCCTCCTTACTTGGCGGCCATGCGCAAGGCACCGTCGAGACGGATCACCTCGCCATTGAGCATGCTGTTTTCAATGATATGCCTGACCAGCCCGGCGTACTCGGCCGGTTTACCCAGGCGCGGCGGGAATGGCACGCCAGCGGCCAGGGAGTCGCGGACTTCCTGGGTCATGCCGGCCATCATCGGCGTCTCGAAGATGCCCGGGGCGATCGTCATTACACGTATCCCGAAACGCGCCAGCTCACGGGCCGCCGGCAAGGTCAGGCTGACAATCGCGCCCTTGGACGCCGAGTAAGCCGCCTGGCCGATCTGACCGTCGTAAGCTGCGGCAGACGCAGTGTTGATGATCACGCCGCGCTCGCCATCGGCATCCGCTTCGGTCTCGGCAATCGCCGCTGCCGCCAGACGCAGCATGTTGAAGCTGCCGATCAGGTTGACGTTGATCACTTGGCTGAAACTGGCCAGCGCATGTGGGCCGTTCTTGCCGAGAATCTTCTCGCCACGCACGATGCCGGCGCAATTGACCAGGCCATTGAGGCCGCCAAAGGCTTTGACCGTCGCCTGTACCGCAGCTTCGGCCGCCGCTTCGTTGCTGATATCCGCCACCACGCTGTGTGCACCAAGGCGCTGGGCCTGGGCTGCAACGGCTTCGGCGTTCATGTCCACCAGCATCACTTTCGCGCCAGCGGCGACCAGCACCTCGGCGGTGGCTGCACCGAGGCCGGAAGCGCCACCGGTGACGATAAAAATCTTGTTCTGGATCTGCATCATTGTTTCCCTGGATTCAAGCTGGAAGGTTCTTCGCCGCAGCCTCTTGAGCCTTGGCGATTTCCTGGTTGCGCAAGATAAAGCGCTGCAATTTGCCGCTGGGGGTTTTCGGCAATTCGCTGACAAATTCGATTTCACGGGGGTACGAGTGCGCCGCCAGACGCTTGCGCACGTGTTGGCGCAGCTCTTCGGCCAACTCGGGGGCGGCGCGGTACTGTGGGCTGAGTACGACGAAGGCCTTGACCAGTTCGGTGCGCTCCGGATCGGGCTTGCCGACCACTGCAGCCTCGACCACGGCCGGGTGTTCGATCAGCGCACTTTCCACGTCGAAGGGACCGACCCGGTAGCCGGAAGTGGTGATCACGTCATCGCTGCGACCGACGAAGCTGATGCTGCCGTCCGGGTTCCACTCGACAGTGTCGCCACTCAGGTAGTAGTTGCCGACAAAGGCCTTGGTCGGTCCGCCTTCGTAGCCGGCGAACCAGCACATCGGCGACTGGCTGCGGTCGATGGCGAGGATGCCCGGCTGGCCAACGCCGAGTTCCTTGTATTCATCGTCCAGTACCACAATGCGGTGGCCCGGCGAGGCAAAACCGGCGGCGCCCATGTGAATCGGGTGCTCAAGGCCGTGGTGGTTGCACAGCACCATGCCCAGTTCGGTCTGGCCGTAGTGGTCGTGGATAACCACGTCGAGGTTGTCGGCGAACCAGCGGATCACTTCCGGGTTCAGCGGCTCGCCGGCGCTGCTGACGATACGCAGCTTGCCTTTGATCGATCTGGCGAATTCATCGCCGCCGGCAATCAGCAAACGGTAGGCCGTCGGCGAACCGGTGAGGTTGGTGATGCCGTACTTGTTGATCACCCGGCAGGTGCTTTCGAGGGTGAACGGGCCATCGTAAAAGGTGATCGGATGACCCATGGACATTGGCCCCGTGACCCCGAAATAAATACCGTAGGCCCAACCCGGATCGGCGACGTTCCAGAAGGCATCTTCCGGGCGCAGATCCACGGCATCGCGGGTGTAGCTCTGGAACGCAACGATGGCCTTGAGCGGCACCGATAGCGCTTTCGACGGGCCGGTGGTGCCCGAGGTGAACATCAGCAGGAACGGATCTTCGCCGGTCAGCAGCACCGGTTCACAGTCGGCGGAACAATTGGCCAGTTCGGCCCAGAAACTGGAATCGCCACGCACCAGGCCCTGCCCTTTGGGGCCGGTGACAGTAACGATGGTCGGGCAATCGGCGACTTCGGCGAGTTTCGACCGGTTCACTGCATCGGTCACCACCACTTTGGCGCCAGAGCTGCCCAGGCGGTGCTCGATGGCCTTGGGCCCGAACGCGGTAAACAGCGGTTGATACACCGCGCCGATGCGCCAGGTAGCGAACACGGTGATCAAGAGTTCGATATTGCGGGGCAACAGGCCGGCGACCTTGTCGCCTTTCTTTACGCCCTGGGCCAGCAGGTAGTTGGCGAAACGCGCGGCCTTGTCCTGCAAGTCGGTGAAGGTGTACGTCGCACCAGTGCCGTCGCGTCCTTCCCAGAACAGCGCGATGCGACCCGGCAAGGCATGCCGGTCACAGCATTCGACACAGGCGTTGAGGGCCGTCAGATCGCCTGCGAGTGCGGCATCGACGGTGTGCTGATAATTGAACTGAGAAGTAGCAGACAAGTAATCGCGCATTGCCAGAATCCCTCTGTGTTTTTTATTAGGTTGGGGGAACCGTAATCAACAGGGAAATACTCGCTCTGTGCGGGTTAGCGGGCAATGGTCAAAGTTATCAAGTTGCCTGACTGCTTTGGCCAAAGCCCGCAGGGCATCAGGAGGTGAAGCGCACTCCGGGTTTGGCGCGCTCGTCCACGGTCAGCTCGAACACATCCGGCCGGGCGTAGTGCCCGACCACGTCATAGTCGTAGCGGGCGCGTACCAGGTCGTCGGTGTCAATTTGCGCGGTGAGCAACCCAGCGCTGTCGCGCAGAGGTCCTGCGAGGATGTCGCCCATGGGACCTACGATCACACTGCCGCCAGCAATCAACGGCCGCTCCGCCGGCCAGTTGGCAATGTCCAGGCCCAGGGCTTGGGGCGATGCCTGGACCTGGCAGGCGCTGACCACGAAGCAGCGCCCTTCATGGGCGATGTGGCGCATGCTGACTTGCCACATCTCCCGCTCGTCCACGGTCGGCGCGCACCACACCTCCACGCCCTTGGCGTACATCGCCGTGCGCAGCAGCGGCATCATGTTTTCCCAGCACACCACCGCACCGACGCGCCCGACCTGGCTGTCGATCACCGGCAAGGTCGAGCCATCGCCCTTGCCCCAGATCAGGCGTTCGGTGCCGGTGGGCATCAGTTTGCGGTGTTTGGCCACCAGTCCGGCCTGCGGATCGAAGTACAGCGCAGTGCAGTACAAGGTGCTGCCGGCGCGCTCGATCACACCGATCACTAGATTCGCTCCGGTGCGTGCCGACAGCGCCGCCAGCGCCTCGGTTTCCACACCAGGTACGTCGATGGCATTGGCAAAATAACGGGCAAAGGCTTCGCGCCCTTGCGGCAGGCGATAGCCCAATTGGGTGCCAAAGCCCTCGCCCTTGGGATAACCGCCCAGCAGCGCTTCCGGCATCACCACCAACCCGGCACCGGATTCGATGATCGCGCTTTCATAGGACAGGATCTGTTCCAGGGTTTCAGCCTTGCCACCGGGCAAGGCGCCGATTTGCAGGGCCGCTACGATTGATTTGGGCATCTCGGAAACTCCATTCGCATCAGGTGTTGCTCATTCTCCGGCGTCAGGCAATCATCAATAAAGACCAATTCACTGCTGAATGATATGAGCCAAATGAATATCACCGACGTCGACCTCAACCTGCTCAAAGTCTTCGAAGCACTCCACGAAGAGTCTAGTGCCAGCCGTGCCGCACTTCGCCTGGGCGTGACGCAATCGGCCGTCAGCGCGGCCTTGCGTCGGTTGCGCGAGCTGTATGGCGATCAGTTGTTCGTGCGCACAGGGCGCGGCCTGGCCCCCTCGCTCAAGGCCAACCAGCTCAAACCGGTGGTCAGCGATGCCCTGAACAAATGCCGGCAGAGCCTGGCGATGGTCGACCCGGCTGCGCAACAGTACGAAGGTCGCTCGGTCACCGTGGGAATGTCGGATGATTTCGAGATTGCCTACGGCCGGCGGCTGATCGAAGAAATCGCCCGTAGCGCGCCTAAACTGCGGCTGATTTTCCGCCAGACCCACAGCCAGATCGTCGCCCAGGCACTGATGGAGCGCAGCATTGACCTGGCAATTACCGCGGGTGGGTTTGCCGAGCGGCTGCTCAGCCGTCAGGTGCTGGGGGAAGGTGGTTATCTGTGCCTGGCGGACCCGTCGAGCTTGGTCGAGGGCCAGCAGAGCATCGGTCTCGAGGAGTTTGTGGCCCGCGAACACATTCTGGTGTCGTCCGGCGGTTTTATCGGGATTACCGATGAAGGATTGGCGGCGCTGGGGCTCAGTCGGCGAGTGTGCGCCTCGACCACGCATTTTGCCGCGTTGCCGCATTTGCTCAAAGGCAGCCGGGCGGTGGCGACCATTCCGGCCCATGCCGCCCAAAGCATCGCAACACTCAGCGGGCTGGCGCTGCTGCCCTGCCCCCTGGCCTTGCCGCGCTACCCGATCGAACTGGGCTGGCGTACCAGCACCCAGCTCGACCCGGTGCTATTGAAAGTGCGCGAGGCGATTGTCGCGAGCTTCGCCTGACAGCCGATGTTACTTGTTGGCCGCCATCAGGCGATTGACTTCACTGCGCACCATGTTGGCGTATTCAGGGGGCGACATGCCGTCCAGTTCGGCGCGCACCCATTCGGCCCACTTGCCTTTGCGCTTGGCCCGTTCGCCAAACAACCGCGCGGCCTCACCCTTGGCTTTGCCCAGGTTGTTTTGCCAGAGTTCGAACAGACGGGATTTCTCGTCTTCAAGCGCAGCGCGCTCGGCGAGGGGTTTGTCGGCCAGATTGAAGCTCATGGGAATTTCCTGCTGCGTAAAATAGGCGACATCTTACACTGTAGGACGAAAGGTCCTGCGCCGGTTTTTCAGGAAGATGACCTCCCCGGGCAAAATAGCTGCAACTTTTCCAACAACGGCAAACTCCATTGTTCACTGTCCACTTACCTGCAAGGAGTACTTCAATGGCCCGCAAAACCGCCGCGCAAGCCGCCGAAGATCAAATCAAGGATCAAGCGTTCAGCGAGCTTCAATCGCTGATCGAAGAGTCGGAAAAGCTGCTGAAAAGCAGTGCCTCACTGGTCGGGGAAGAAGCCGAGACCCTTCGTGGACAAATCGCCCTGAAACTCCAGCAGGCCAGGAATTCGGTGAGCAGCGTACGCGACCGCACCCTGCCCGCGGTCGAGGCTACTGAAACCTATATCGGCGGGCATCCATGGCAAACCGTGGCGATTTCAGCCGGGTTTGGCCTGGTGGTGGGGTTGTTGTTGGGGCGTCGCTAAGCATTCCGATCAAACACCGCAAACCTTGCAGGAGCGAGCTTGCGCGCTCCTGCAAGATCAGAGCCCCGCCAGCTCCCGCAAGTTCGCCAGTGTCCGCCCATCCAGTTCAATGCCATTGGCCAGCGACTTCGCGCGCTGATGATGACGCCGATCACCCGGCAAACGCTTCAGGCCGACACCGTGCATTTGCCGCACCAGTTCCTGGCTGCGCTCGGCAAAACTCTGCCCCGCCGCTTTGGCCGGATCGATCACGATAAGCAATTGGCCAGTCCAGGGTGTCTTGGCGCCAGGGTGGTTCTTCCAGTCGAACTCGAAGGAAAAATTGCCGCCGGTCAGTGCCGCCGCGAGCAACTCGACCATCATCGACAACGCCGAGCCCTTGTGCCCGCCGAAAGGCAGCAACGCGCCGCCCTCAAGAATCGCCTTCGGGTCCGTGGTCGGCTGGCCGAGGCTGTCCACGCCCATCCCTTCCGGCAAGCGCTCACCCTCGCGGGCGGCAATTTGCACATCGCCGTGGGCAATGGCGCTGGTGGCCAGGTCGAAGACAATCGGCGAGCCATCGGCCCGCGGCGCAGCGAAGGCAATCGGGTTGGTGCCGAACAGCGGCCGGTCGGCACCGTGGGGCACCACGCAGGTCATGCTGTTGACCACGCTCAATGCCACGAGGCCTTCATCGGCGAAGGGTTCGACATCCGGCCACAAGGCCGCGAAATGGTGCGAGTTACGGATCGCCAGCACCGCGATGCCGGCACTTCGGGCCTTCTGCACCAGTAGTTCGCGTGCCGCCGCCAGGGCCGGCTGCGCAAAACCGTTGTTGGCGTCGACCCGCACAAACCCAGAAGCCACATCTTCGACCACCGGAACGGCCTGGCCATTGACCCAGCCGCTTTGCAGCGTCGAAACATAACCTGGAATGCGGAATACCCCGTGACTGTGCGCGCCGTCGCGCTCGGCACCGGCGCAGTTTTGCGCCAGCACCCGGGCAACCTCGGCCGACGTGCCATGACGCAGAAAAATCTTCTCCAGCAAAGCGCTCAGCGCTTCGAGTGACAGGTGTGGCGAAACTGCGGTAGAGGCGTGATCGTGTGGCGCAGACATCTGAAGCTCCAGACTAATTATTGGAGGGAACAACAGCGTACAAAGACCCGCCGATTAACAACGCGCGGCGTGCGACCTGTCAACCTTTCGCTCAGGGCAATGAGATATATCCCTGTCACGAATACCCCCGCCCCGTGCGTTAACTATTTACCACCCGCGTCAACGCACCGGCTTTTAGTCTCGATGCTCAATCCACAGGCGCCTTTGAGTGGCCCCTTGAACGAGACTCGACGATGTCTACACCAGTAACTCCGTTGTTCTTCCCCGAGGCGCTGACGTCGCGCGGCCTCTGGAGAGAACTTGGCCAAACCCACGGGCTGACGCAAAGGGACTTCGAATGGTTCAGCCATATCGAACTGGCCACCCAGGCACTGCGCGATGAGCAGACGCCGCCCATGCTGGCGAAGAAAATCCTGCTGAAAATCCCGGGCCTGGAACCCATGGCGCTGGCCGGCAGTTTTGTGCTGACCGCGACGCCCGATGACAATGGCTTGATTTTCTACACCCCGTACGCCGGAATAAAAAAGTTCGCCAACCGAACGGACCTGACCGAACAACTGCTGACGCAACTCAAGGCGGCCAGCGAAGACAGCGACCTGCTGGCCTTCATGGCGCTGTCTCAACGCAAGGCAGTGGTGGACGCCGCCGACATCGAACTGAACTTTCAAACCATCGATGGCGACGTGTTCGAAGAACAGCGCAATACCCTCTCCACCCATCAGCAACTCAACGACCAGGCCCTGCTCGACGAGTTGAAAGCGCTGCCGTCCCTGACATCGCTGCTCGACGCATTGCTCAATGAACAGCTGGCAGCGGCTTTCCCCGGCCTGGATCAGCGCCAGACCCAAGTGAACTTCTACCAGGCAACAACGCCAGAGAACGCTGACGAAAGCCATCCGGCGCGACGCTGGGCCAACTCCCTGTCCCTGAGTGAGGCCGTCCTCCTGCACTATCGCCATCAGCGTTGGCCAGCCGGGTCTTCCCCTGAGTTTTCCCATTCGAAAAAGTCCCCGGCAAAAACCGACCAGCCACTTTGGGAGGCCGCCGTCACGACGATCTCACGTCACCTGATCAGCCTGCTGATCGGGCAGCTCGAAGGTTTCTGGGATGCGGCGAGCGCCGATGGTGCATCGCGTCGCCAGTTCTTCGGCAAGGCCATCGCCGATCAGGCGCGAGTGCAACTGCTGCTCAAGCGCGAAGCCGGGATCATCACCCCTGAGCAGAGCCAGGATTTGCACGCGTTGATCTCGACGGCCAGCCGGACGAACGAATCAATGACGGTCGAAACCGTGCGCCTGTGGGAGTACCAGGCCAACTATGTGGAGTTGGCCGGCTCACTGATGGTCAGCGCCGGCAATGCGTTTCTCTACACGCCCACCGCAGGCCTGCAGGTGCTCGAGGACTATCAGGACTTGCGCGATACGGTGCTGAGCAAGTTCAGCGCGGCCGGTCACGAGGATGAACTCTATGGCCTGCTGAGTCTGGAGGAGCGCCAGCGTTTCATTGGTTTTGACCGGCCGAATGTGACCGGCGAAGTGATTTCCGGCGCGATCTTCCCCAGGCTCTTCGACGGGATCATCGGCAAGCAGCTGCAGAACATGGATTACGCCCTGCAAGTGTTCCGTCACAGTGACGGCGCCGTAGACATCCACGCCCTGTTCGACAAAGCGCTGGATATCCGCTCAATGATCAGCGAGCGACTGCTGACGCAGGCTACCGACGGACGCTGGAGCACGCGCCCCGTGTTATCCGGCGATCAGCATCCCTCCATGGTACTGGCCGATACGGCGGCCGCTTTCGTCAAGAACTTCAGCGACATCGAAACACTGATCAACGCAGATTTTGCAGCACAACCGTTTGCTACTCTGGCCCTGCAACAGGACTATCTGCAAAACATCAAACCCCACCTGGCCCATGCACTTTCCGTTGGCCTGCGGGGCGAGGCCAGCCTGCGGGTGCTCGGCGCGACACTGCGGGATGCGGATCGGGCCATTGTCGAAACGGTCTTCAACCCGGACCTGCCCAACCGGCAAAACCGCCTGTCACTCAAGGGTTTTCGCCCCGATGCCTACTCGTTGACGCTGGAGCGCTCCGGCCAGGAGGATGTCCTGCCGTTGGCCCATTGTCTGCTGCTGACCGAGCGTGGCGGACTCGATCCCTCCCATTCCGGCCGGACGATCCTGTGGACACCCGCCGAGGGCCTGGAAGTCTTTGACACCGTCACTCATGCAAGGCTGGAACTGAACCGTCGCCTGCTCGAACCGCAACTACGCCTGGCGTTGCTGGAAAACCTTACCCCGGCCCAGCGCGTCTTTCACCAACGCTACTCACTCGGACCGTTGCGGCTGATTGAAGGGTCTGTGTTGGAACGGGTCGCGCAATCGTCCATCGAGCACTTCCTGGCTCGCTGTGAACACGTACGCACGTTCGACCTGAGCGACACAAAGCAGAAAAAAGCCCTTGAAGACCTGACCACAGCGGTGCTCAACACCAACCTGCGAAGAGCCTCGTCTATTGCCCGGGCGATCAGCCAGCAGCAGTCCCTGCCCGCCTGGCTGGGAATGGCTCCGCTGCAAGAGCAGCGACTGCACCTTGAACTGCTGGAGCAATACCGCAACAGCGTTGTTGAGGACAAAGACTATTTACACGGGATCACCCCCCTCAAGTCGTACGTGCATGAAACGTTGACGTCGTTGCTTCGCATCCGCTTCCCCGCAACAGCGCTGGATCCTGACAATATTGAAATCACCCCGGACCTGACCCTGGTCGGCCCCGCCCGGAGCCTCACCGAGTTCGCCTTGCACCACGTCAACATTGCGCAAGGCACCGGGTTCAAGGTCAGGTCGGCAACCACCCAAGCCCTGCCCGAGGGGCTGGACCAGGCGGCTGTCCGCCAACTGCTGCTGTCACTGGACATTACGCAGAACTATGCCAAAAACGTCACCGACAACTTGTCGAATCAAGCGGCGGACTTTGAAAAACGGATCCTGCGCTTCGTCAAACAATTGCCCTGGCAACTGCTGCAACACGCCCACGAACTCAAACTGCAACAGCGGCTGTCCGATAGTGGCTTCGATTTGCTTCGGCAAGTGCTGGACATGCCGGACGCCATCGCCCGGGCGACTGTAGAAGGCGCACACGCAATTGCCCGGCCACTGTAACTGATCAAAACCAGCGGTGCCGCTACCGTCAAAGCGCTGGGCCTTTACCTGATTGGCCCAGGCTCGGGCAAGTCAGGCCCGCAAATCCTTTTTGCCCCTTACCACCCCGCTGGTTCACCGTTCATTGAGTTCGGCAACGAGGCCAGCGTTGTCGCGGCGCTCAACACACCGGGGCCATTGCAAGACATGTTGCTACGTCGCCTGCCGGACAGTGAGCAAACGGCGTTTCGCAACCTGTTCGAGTCCACTGTCGGCCAGTCGAGCGAAATCACCCTCGCGTCCAACCCCATCGGTGGCAACCTGCTCACCCATTTGTTCCATGACAACACTAAGCTGCTGATGAAGATGCTCGGCAGCCAGGCAAACGCTACCGCTCAGTCTGACTGGGAGGCCGTCAAACATCTTTTCGGCTCCGGCATCGAGCGCATTTCGGGCCTGCTGCCGGGCAAACTCGCGTATGTACAGTTTCTTTGGAAGGCCTACAAGGACGCCCTGAACTCAGCCGAAGCCCTGCAGGACCATCACTGGACAACCGCGTTGCGCGATTTTGTTGCCGGCGCGGCACAAATCCTGTCATTGGGCCGGTTGTCGCTTGAGGGATGGGCCGAAAGCGCCCAGGCAACCGGCGAAGCCGTTGCTCCATCGGTTGTCACCCCCGTGATCGCGCAACCCTGGTCGAAGATTCTGTCGACAGCAGCAATGCGTACCCGGCTGCAACCGTTCGAAACCACGGTTGAACTCAAGGACCTGGCGAAAAACAGCAGTGACGGCACCTATCTGGAACCGGGCAGCCAGAAAACCTTCGCCGCCATTGCCGGCAAGGTGTACGGCGTGAGCAAGGCCGGCGCGGTCTGGCGAATGGTCAAAGGTACGCAAGAAGGCCCCGTGTTACACACTGCTCCTGACAACCAACTGGTCATCGACCCGGATTTCCACACCGTTCACTTCGGCAAAGCCGTCTCGAAAATGCGCAATCAGAATGTCAATTCCTATGTTGCCAGGGAGGTGCTGAACATCGAGGCCCGGGGGATGGAAGAAATCCGGGCAAGACATCCCGAAAAAGCCCGCATGATCGTGCAGGCCATCGACATGGCCCGCTATTACGCGTTCAACAGCCTGCACAACCTGGTGCAACTCAGGAAACTCGTACCTGGCACAAGGCTCGATACCTTCCTCAAACAGTTCTTTGATGTTGACCAAGTCGACAACGCACTGATCGAGAAAATCAGACAGGCCATCGTCCCCATCTGCAACGCGCTGGTCGATCCCGACGAAGACTGGATGAATTCGCAACGCTTTATCGTCGGTTCAAACCGGAACTCGAAGGACAACCTCGTTGCGTTTGTCGTGCAGAAGGATCTACAGCGCAATGTGCACTTCACGGAAAAATTCTTCGATCAACAACTCGACTGGTACAAATCCCGCCTGACACAGCCCTTCGATCTCGACGGCCACGGCCAGGCCGCGACCTTGATACACGAGTTCGCTAATTTGTTTTCCGGGGCAGTGGACATTGCATACCTTGAGGCCAGGTTGCCATTCAGCGATTTGGTAGCGTCGGTCACCGCCAAGGACGCAGAAAAGAAACAGTCTCAGCTGGACTTCCAGCGAGAAGCCTTGTCGATGGATACCCCAGAGGAGGAACTGTTCGCACGCTGGAACAGCGGACTGCAATCCTGGATCAGCCTGGATTCGATACCGGGTTCTTATCACGTTGGTGAGACTATCCTGAAGCTGACGGGCAGCCAGACCATGGATGAGGCACGAGACGCTTTTTTAAGCGCGAAGGATTCGAAGCAGCGCATCGACGTCATTTTGCACAATGCCGACTCGATCGCTTTCTTGATCTGCGAAATGGGCCGGCAACTGGACCCGATACCGGTCGCTACGCCCCCTAAACCCTGATCCCGGCGTAATAACGCGCAGATCCCCGGATCTGCGCGCTACAGCAGTGTTTGATGTGATCTTTTTTTCAGGCGCCCCTGTGGATACTGCTACTCGATAGCAGGTGTTCCAGAGGCGAGGCGTTGAAAAAAAATTACACATTGATGGTTAAATGCCATGACTGATGTTCTCGCAGACTTCCCCCAAGGTTAGAATGCAGGAAACCAGGAAGGGCCAATGACCGATCACACGCTTTCGGAAGCCGAATACGACGCCATCACCGATGCCGCTGCGCATTGGTGCATGCGTCTGCACGCCAGTGACTGCACCGAGCAAGAGCGCCAGGCGTTCGCGCAATGGCGTAACGCGCATCCGCTCCATGCCTTCGAGTACGAAGCGATGCTGGAGATCTGGGATGTCGCTGGCGACTTGCCCCGTCCCGAACCCGTCGTGCCGCTGGTTCGCACCCAAGCGCAAAACCCGTGGCGCCGCCTGGGTATTGCCGCGGCGATATGTGCCCTGGCACTGCCTTTGGCCGGTTATGGCGGCTGGCACCTGGGCTGGGTACCGAATGCGTACCAGCATTTCGAAGCGACCGACAATGTTCGAACGGTCACCTTGAAAGACGGCAGTCAGGTGGAACTGAACCTGGGCAGCGAGCTGACGTACAGCAACTACAAGGATCAGCGGCAAGTCACGCTGAAAAAAGGCGAAGCCTTCTTCAGGGTCAGCCATGACACCCGCCACCCCTTCGTGGTCAAGGCCGCCGAAGGCCGTATTCGCGTGACCGGCACCCAATTCAACGTCTGGATGTATGAAGACCAGGTCAAGGTCAACCTGATCGAGGGTTCGGTACTGGTCAGCAGCAACGCCGACCTGCCCGGCGACGGATTGCGTCTGGACCCGGCGATGCAGGCCAGTTATCACCGCGGCGATTTCATCCCCCGCATCAGCCAGACCTATGACAATGACAGCGCGCTGGCCTGGCGTCAGGGCAAGCTGGTGCTCGACGATCTGGCCCTGAGCGATGCGCTGCCCTTGATCAATCGCTACCTGGACAAACCGTTGATGGTGGCTGACCACAGCACCGGTTCGATCCACATCGGCGGCATCTACAACATCAAGGAGATCAACGGCCTGGTGAAATCCTTGCCGCGGGTCCTGCCGGTCTACCTGACCCGTAACCAGAACGGCAATCTGGTGGTCAACGCGATTCCGCAAACCTCCCCGAAAAGTTGAAAAGGCCGCCACCCCTGCGGGGTGCGGCCTTCAGCGTTCATGCAAAACTCCACTCCCTTACTGCGCGGCCACCTCGGCATCCTGCTGGCGGATCGTCTGCACCTGATAGGCCGGATCGGACAGGATCTGTTGCTCGGTGAAAGGCAGCACGCTCCATTGCTTCCTGGAAAATGCCTGCGTCTGATCTCGTGAATACTTCGAGGTCGGGTCGCTGGACAACGAGAACGCCAGCAGCCCTTTGGCCTGCGGTCCGTTTTCGTCAAAGGTCACCACTTGCAGGTAACTCGTGCCGCTGACCACTTCACGCTTGCCATCGCTGCGCGGCACGCTCTGGATGGCGTTATACACCCCCAGCGCACCCGGCCCGCCATGGATCGGCGTCTGTTGTCCGCCGCTGCTGGCCACCTGGATATCGCCCCAACGGCTATCGGGTTTCAGTCCTGATGCCTTGACCTGTTCAACTGAAGCCAGCATCGCTGCCCGCAGCGCCTTCGCCACTTGCGGGTGATCGACAGCGAGTCCACGTGGAGTATGTAGCGGATCCTGCGGATCGAATGCCACGCGCCATACGTCCGGCATTGACTCCAATGCCTCCATGACATTCTGGAAGTGCACAAAACCCAGACCGCTGCCCAGGTTCGCGTTGCGGTCCCAGGCCTTTAGGCTGGCGCACAGTGGCGCAAGCGTTTTTGCATCGGCACCGAAATCCGTCGCGCAAAATTGCAGCAGGTCCGGCATCACTTGATCCGCCTGATAAACCTGATCGTCCATCACCATGCGTTGCAAGTCCGCAGCCCCGACCTTGCCGGCCTTGGTCAACATACTCAAACGATCCAGGGCAAAACGTGAACGCAGCCCCAATGGCTGGCTGTCCTGACTGATCAACGGCGAATAGCCGGTCAGCGGTTGCGCCGGGTTGGCCATCCATGCCGAGTCGTTGGAATGCTGGACAAAATCCTTGCGCAGCAATTGCGGCAACTTGTCCGCTGCATAGATACCCTGTTGTGGCGCCTGCGGGTCGATGTCCCAGGCACAGGCGCTGTTGGAACCGTCGAGAATGATCATCTGCAAGCCAACCCGCGGATCGCTGCATTGCGCCAGCTTGTCGACGCTGACGTTGGGCACCACCGAGAGGTTCATGTACAGCGTCTGCCCCTGATCGTCCGCCGCCAGCGTGTTGACCCACGGAATGCCCTGGATCCTGTGCACCGAGGCCTGGAAATCCTTGAGGTTTTCAGCACGGTTCATCGCGTACCACTGCTGCAGAACGCGGTCGTTATCCAGATTGGCGTCACGCAGGCTATAGGCGTATTGATGATCCCAATCCAGTCTTCCCGGCCATTGCACCACCGGACCGAATTTCGAGCTGTAGACCTCGTGGGAAATCGCCCGGACCTGCCCGTCCGCCTGCCTGACGTTGACGGTCACGGTCTGCGTGTCCATCGGCAAGGACTGGCCGTCGAGCAGGTAACGGGTCGGATCCTTGGGGTCCAGTTGCAGGCGATACAGCGTGAAATGCCTGGACGAATCCACGGTGTGGGTCCAGGCCAGATGTTGATTGAAACCGATGTTGATCAGCGGCAGGCCGGGCAACGCCGCACCCATCACGTCCAGTTTGCCGGGAATGGTCAGGTGCATCTGATAAAAACGCATGCCGCCCACCCACGGAAAGTGCGGGTTGGCCAGCAACATACCGCGTCCGTTGAAGGAACGCTCGCTGCCGACCGCGACGGCGTTGCTGCCCCGGTCCAGGGCAAAGCGCTGCATCCGCGTGGCGGCCACCTGGAACGCTGCCTGTGCACTTGACGCCTGGGCAACGGCTTTGGGTGGCGTGGCACCGGCCAGGGCTTCGGCAAACTGGCCGACACCACCTTCGACCAACAGGCGGCGGGTCAGCTTGACCAGATCCGACGTGGTGATGTCGCGCACCCAATCGCCCTGGCACTGCGGCGGCAATCCCTGGGCGCGACGTTCGCTCAAGGAGCGGTTGTACCCCGCCACATAGCCTTCAATCAGCTCACGCACTGGCGGGGTCTGGGCCTGCCAGAAACCGGCGACCGCCTGCGGGGTGTTCAGCCAGGTGAAAAACACATCGCTGACCAGGTTCTCGCGCTCCTCAACGGTGAACTGATCCGGCCCGAAATACCGCGAACGTTCGCCGTTGACCGTAGTGATCTCGTTGGCCAGCAGGCACAGGTTGTCCTGGGCGTAGGCATAGCCGATGCCGTAGCCGAGCCCGCGTTCGTTGTCGGCGCGGATGTGCGGCACGCCGAAACCGGTTCTGCGGATGTCCGCGCTCGTTTGCGCAGGCGTACCGCTCGCGCTCGCCGCAAGGCTCAGCCCGAGGCTCAACCCCAGAGTCACACCCGCCAGGCTCAACCTGGTTAACTGGCTGGAAATAATCACGCTCGCTCCTGATCGAAAAATCGATGGCCACGGCTGCGCATACCCACGCGCACCAAGCCTCCCTGTAGGGACGAAGCTCACCACAAAAATTTAGGAAATTACTGTGCAACGACCCATGGTCTGACAGGTTGATCACGCGATGGCGACAAATTTTCTACATTCGAGCCTTCATGATTCGGGCGGCTCATACGTCTAGTCCTGTAAGAGCGCCCATTTTTTCCTGATCAGGCTCTGAAAGGAGTTTTGCAATGTACAACTCGCAACTGCCAACGGACGGTAGCAATGCGCCAAAGGGTACTTCCATGGGAGTCGGCGTACTCGAGCCGCATACCGATCGCCACGGCAACGAGCGGATCCGGATCCTGCTCAAAAGCTTTGGCCTTCGAACCAGTCTGATCCGCCTGAAAGTCATCGACGCCTTGCTGACGGCCGCCGAAAACGACCGCAGCCTTGGCGTGCGCGGCGTGCACAGCCAATTGCTGGAGCTGGATATTCCCCTGTCCTTTCTCAGCGTGCGTGAAGTGCTAAAACGTTTGTGCAGCGAAGGCGTGATTGTCCTCAACCCCGACAAAAGCTACAGCCTGCATCCACAGGCTGCTGCCATCCTGCGCAACCGATGATCGAATGATCAGGGCTTGACCTTGCGGCGCATCACGCCATTGATGACCACCACGATCACCGCCACACCAATGGCGATGTACTGGAACATTTTTTCGCTGATGACGCCGGTGTTCTGCAACCAGGAAAGGCCAAACATGATCCCCAGCACCACCAGGGAGATCAGAATCGAGTATTTCAAACGTTGCGACTGAGTCATTGCGGGTTCCTGAATCTGAAAATGTATCCGGTTTGTATCGACGCGCATGCCAAGCGCTTACCCTGTTTCGGGGATAAGCGGCTACAAGCGGGGTCTCATGTTACAGCCGATGAAGAGTTTTAGCTTCATTGCGGCGATAACCATGAGGACTTTCAAATGTTGCGTCGAATCACTCTGCTGATTCCCCTGTTTGCCATCCTGACCCTGAGCGGATGCATTGTTTTCCCCCACGGGGGCTGGCACCACGATCACTATGACAACCATGGCGGACCGGGTTACTACCAGCATCGTTAACAACCACTCAATGCCCTGAATCCTTGCGGTAAAAGTCATTGCCGGGCTGGGCACACAGTTCCACCAGCCAATCGACAAACACACGCACCCGCCGGGATAACTGGCGGTGCGGCGGATAAAGCGCCGTCATCGGCATGCCCGGTGGCGGCACTTCCCTCAACACTTCACACAAACGCCCCTCCTCCAGTTGCCGCGCTACGTGATAGTACGGCATCTGCACCAGGCCATATCCGGCCTCGCACGCCGCCAGATAACCATCGGCACTGTTGACCGCCACCTGCTTGGGCAAGTCGACCGACTGCACTTGTCCACCGACAACAAACTCCAGTCCATAGCGTTTTCCGCTGCTGCTGGAGACGTACTCGACCATCTGGTGCCCGCGCAGGTCATCGAGCGTATGGGGCGCAGCGTGCCGCTGCAGGTAGTCGGGGCTGGCACAGGTCACCTGATCCAACACCACCAGCGGCCGCGCCACCAGCGAATCGTCCAGCGGTGAACCACCGCGCAAGACACAATCGACACCTTCGCGAATCAGGTCCACCGGCCGGTCATTCAGGCCGATTTCCAGCTCGATCAAGGGATAGCGGGCGGTGAATTGCGGGAGTGCCGGAATCACAATCAGGCGCCCCACGCCCGCCGGCATGTCCACGCGCAACAACCCCTTGGGATTGTGGCGCGCGGCACTGAACACCGCTTCGGTCTCTTCCAGGTCCGCCAGCAAGCGCACGCAACGCGGGTAATAGGCCGCGCCGTCGAGCGTCAGGCTGATCTGCCGCGTGGTGCGTTGCAGCAGTTGCACCCCAAGGTGCGCCTCCAGTTGCTTGATCAGGATGGTGACCGAGGCCCGGGGCAATTGCAGGCTGTCGGCGGCCTTGGCAAAGCCGCCCAACTCGACGATTCGGGTAAAGACGCGCATGGCGTTGAAACGGTCCATTGCTGGCTCCACCGGCTGACTATTTAGATTTAACGAATAGTGATAGCCGTTTTAGCCGGTTTATCTTGTTTCTGTCGAGGCGAACAATGGCGATTCACTTCACAGGGAGCTGATTTCATGCACACACGTCAATTGGGAAAAAACGGTCCACAGGTGTCGGCCATCGGCCTGGGCTGCATGGGCATGACCGATTTCTACACCACCGGCACCGACACCCGGGAGGCCACGGCCACCTTGCATCGCGCGCTGGAACTGGGCGTCAACCTGCTCGATACCGCCGACATGTACGGCCCGCACTCCAATGAAGAACTGATCGGCAAAGCCATTGCCGGCAAGCGCGATCAGGTGTTCCTGGCCAGCAAGTTCGGGATCGTCCGCGACCCGGCCAACCCCACCGCCCGTGGCGTCAACGGTCGGCCGGAATACATTCGCCAGTCCATCGACGGTAGCTTGAAGCGCCTGGGCGTGGACACTCTCGACCTGTATTACCAGCACCGAATCGACCCGCAGGTGGCCATCGAAGAAACCGTCGGCGCCATGGCCGAACTGGTCAGTGCCGGCAAGGTGCGTTATCTGGGATTGAGCGAGGCCTCGGCGGCGACCCTGGAACGGGCGCACAAGGTTCATCCGATCAGTGCGTTGCAAAGTGAGTATTCACTGTGGAGTCGCGATCAGGAAGAAAACGGTTGTCTGGCGGCCTGCCAGCGCCTGGGCGTCGCATTTGTGCCTTACAGCCCGTTGGGCCGAGGGTTTCTGACCGGCGCATTGAAAAACCCGGATGATTTCGCGGCCGACGATTACCGCCGCTTCAGCCCGCGTTTCCAGGGCGAGAACTTCGCGAAAAACCTGCTGCTGGTGCAACAGATACAAGCGCTGGCGGCAGAAAAAGGCGTGACGGCGGGCCAACTGGCACTGGCGTGGGTGCTGGCCCAGGGTGACTACCTGATTCCGATTCCGGGCACCAAGCAACGCAAGTACCTCGAAGAAAACGTGGCTGCTCTGGATGTAGCGCTGAGCGCCGAAGAACTGCACGCGCTGGAAGCGATCTTTCCGGCAAATGCCACCGCTGGCCTGCGTTATCCGGAAGAAGTCATGAAACTGCTCGACCGCTAAGGGTTGCCGGCCCGTTCGATAAGCGCAACGGGCCGCCTCCCCCATCAAGTCTATCCTGACGATTTTGTAATGTGCCCCTCATCTGCCTGTCAGCGTTGATCTACCATCATCAAGCGGCGGCTCCTTGTAGCACTTCGAAACACTCCTTGAATGCCTGATCCATAAAAATGGTCAGAATGCGTTTTTTTGCCCGTTAGCCGAGACGAATCCCATGCGAAACCCTCTGCGTCTGATCGCCCTGAGCGCCCTGTTCATGTCCTCCCTGGCCCAGGCCGCCGACCTCATTCCGATCGAGGTTCATCGCGACGCCAATTGTGGTTGCTGCAAAAAATGGATCACCCACCTGGAGGCCAATGGCTTCAAGGTCGAAGACCACGTCGAAGCCAACATGAGCGAGTTCAAGCAGCAGCACGGCGTGCCGCCTCGCCTGGCGTCGTGCCACACCGCGTTGATCAACGGCAAATTCGTCGAAGGTCATGTCCCGGCCGACCAGGTCCTGGCCTTGAGCAAGCGCGACGATCTGCTGGGCGTCGCGGCCCCCGGCATGCCCATGGGTTCGCCCGGCATGGAAATGGACGGCATGAGCGATGCCTATCAGGTCATCGGCCTGAAAAAGGACGGCACTGACGTGGTGGTTGCGGACTATCCCGCCCATTGATGTCCGGCGCGTACTTCGGGCTGTTTTTCGCGGCATTCGGTGCTGCCACGCTGCTGCCGTTGCAATCCGAAGCGGTGCTGGTCGGATTGCTCCTCAGCGATCGCTATTGGCTCTGGGCACTGCTGGCCGTGGCAACCTTCGGCAACGTTCTGGGGTCGCTGCTTAACTGGTGGCTGGGACGCAGCATCGAGCGATTCCGCGACCGACGCTGGTTTCCGGTGAGTCCCCGACACCTGGAAAGAGCCCGGCTGCATTACCAACGCTACGGCCACTGGTCATTGCTGCTCAGTTGGCTGCCGGTGATCGGCGATCCGCTGACGCTGGTCGCCGGGGTCATGCGCGAGCCGCTGGGGCGCTTCCTGCTGATCGTCACCCTGGCCAAAGGTGCCCGCTACGGCGTGCTGGCCGTGGCGACGTTGGGCTGGATGGGTTGAACCATCAAGGGCGACGGTTGCCTGTGTTTAATGCCGCCCCAATCGAATCGATCCAGCATCGGCGGATTTTCCATGGAGCTCTCCCATGTCGCGCCCCTTCTCCCGCTGGTTGCCCAGCCTTTTACTGACCGCCACCCTGCCCGTCATTGCCCACGCCGAAGGACCGGAATACGGCCCCGAGTTGCAAGGTTTTGACTCCCCCTACACCCTCAAGCACTTCGCCTTTGAATCCCAGGGCCAATCCCTGCAAATGGGTTACACGGACGTCGCCGCCCACGGCAAACAAGTGCCAAGATGATTCCCCAGTCCACGCTGGTCGAATTCCCCGGCATGGGCCACGCACCACAGATGGAAGAAGCGGCACAATTCCACCAGGCCCTGCTCGCCTGGCTGAAAAAGACCAACCCAGTGCGTTGAAGAGGAAAGGCTGATGCCAGTGCAGATTGCAGTGCTAGATGATTGGCAGGATGTGGCGCGGGATGTGGTGGCCTGGTCGGCGGGTGCTCCGATTCGTTTGCTGGGTTGATACTCCAATGTGGGAGCAAGCTCGCTCCCACAGGGATCTTCAGCGCACACAACGCTGCGCTATGTGCTTTCCTTGAAAACACCACGCGTAACGAATAATTGTTCATGCTGCGGTGTTCTCATCACATCAACCATGCGCTGCGTCTGGCGGGGCGCAACCTGATCCGAAACCCATGAACCTGTGGAGCAATGCCCATGAATATTCGCTTTGCTGTTCTGATGCCCCCCCTGTTGCTGGCCGTCGGGTTGTCCGGTTCCCTCGCCCTGGCCAACGGTGGTGGCGGCGGTGACGACATGCCCACCAGGCCCAACTGCCCGAAAGGTCAGGTGCTGGATACCAGATCGCATCGGTGCGTGAGGCAGACCAGCAACCTGGTGCCGGACGAAGACCGCACCAACTATGCCTATCAACTGGCCAAGGCCGAGCGTTATGAAGAAGCCCTGGCCCTGCTCGACACGCTGAAACAGCCAAACACGGCAAAAGCGTTGAACTATCGCGGCTACGCCACGCGTAAACTGGGACGTACCGACGAAGGCATCGGCTATTACCTGCAATCGGTAAAACTTGACCCGCAGTATGCGCAAGTCCGCGAATACCTCGGCGAGGCCTATGTGATCAAAGGCCGGCTGGATCTTGCGCAGGAGCAACTACAGCAGATCAAATCCATCTGCGGCAGTACTCAATGCGAGGAGTACCAGGATCTGGCCGAAGCCATCAACGGTTCATCGAAAACCTGACAACCCGAGCGGACGGAGGTCGCCATCGCCAGCGATCAGGCAATACGAACGGAACTGAACCAGCATCTGGCGCGTTTATGGCGCTACGGCCTGCTGCTGTCCCGGCAACGGCATGTCGCCGATGACCTGGTGCAAGCTACTTGCGTGCGGGCGCTGGAACGGGCCGGGCAATACGTGCCGGGAACGCGCATGGACCGCTGGCTGCTGAGCATTCTGCATTCGATCTGGCTCAACGAAGTCCGCGCCCGACGGGTGCGCCAGGGTCAGGGCCAGGTAGACGCCGATCAGGCCTTGTCGTTCGATGGTGAATCCGTGGCCCAGACCCACGTGTTGGCGGCGCAGGTCATCCGTCGCGTCGATGCGTTGCCCGAGACCCAGCGCGAAACGGTGTTTCTCGCGTATGTCGAAGGCTTGTCCTATCGAGAAGTCGCTGACGTCTTGCAAGTGCCCATCGGCACGGTCATGAGCCGCCTGGCCGCCGCTCGGGCGAAACTGGCCGAATACCCACCGTTGCACACGGTGCCCACCCCTAACCGAGGAGAACATTGATGAACACGATACCCTCGGACGAACAACTGGTGGCTTACCTCGACAACCAACTCGATACCGAGCAGCGCGCGCGCATCGACGCGGCCGTCAGTGCCGACCCGATGCTCGGCCTTCGCCTGCAGTGGCTGGATCGCAGCAGCCTGCCGTTCAAGGACGCCTACGATGAGCTGGCCCGACAGGCGCCGGTGGATCGCCTGCAAGCCATGCTCGCCACAATGCCCTCACCCGCCC